>DASQGS010000114.1:0-13921 GCA_035632455.1 Thermoanaerobaculia bacterium
CCGGCGCGGATCGGCAACCCTCACATCCGGGCCCATGCAGCGGAGGGGCAGCTCTTCCGCCAGGTTCTCGAGACCGCGGCGGCGAAGCTCGGGCTGGCCTCGTTTGTCGCATCTCCTCGCGATGTGTGGTCCAAGGCCGGAATCCTGCTCGGACAGCAGGACTCTTCTTTGCGAACTCGCGTTCATGCCCTCGGCAAGGGCGTGGTCCGCCCGTGGCGCACGGTGGAGCAGGAAGCGACGCTCGCGGGATGGGCGGCATTGGTTGTCTCGGCGCGCTCTTGATCCGACGGAGCGGTCGGATCGGACGGATCGCTGGGGTTTTCGGTCCGGCGGCCCAGCGCGGCTGGGCCCTACAACATCCACTTTTTCAGTAGCGCGGCTCGCGTGCGGCTCACGATCAGCGCCGGCGCGCCGTCGAGAATCACGCGGTACCGGCTGCTGCCCTCGGCCACAACCTCGCGGATGCGGTCGGTGCGGATGATCGCTGTCCGGTGAATGCGCAGAAACTGCGTGGCGTCGAGGCGTGCTTCGAGCTCGGTCATGGTTCGTGCGACGAGGTAGCTTCGGTCGGCGGTGTGAATCCTGGCGTAGTCGCCCTCGGACTGAATCCAGATGATGTCCGCGACGGCGACCGGCACCAGCTTTCCTCGGTGAGGAACGAGAAGCCGCTCCGGCCGCGGGCCGAGGTCGCGGAGCGCGCGCGTCAAACCCTCCTGTGACGCCGGTTTGGCGAGGCGGCCGCGGGCGCGGTCGAGCGCGGTCGCGAATCGCTCGGCGCTGTAGGGCTTGAGCAGATAGTCGACCGCGTTCATCTCGAACGCCCGAATGGCATAGCGATCGTGGGCAGTGGCGAACACGACGAGCGGCAGCGATCGAGGATCGATCGCGCCGAGGATCTCGAAGATGTCGTGGCCGGGCATCTTGATGTCGAGGATCGCCACGTCGACCTTGCTTCGCACCAGCTCGCCCGAGAGCTCGTCGACGCTCTTGCACTCCGCGACCAGCGCGAAATCGGGATGCTCAGCGGCGTAGTCGCGCAGCAGCATCCGCGCCGGCTCTTCATCGTCTGCGATCAGAAGGCGTATGGCGTCACGCATGCATCGCCACCGGAAGATCGAGCCGCACGACGAAGCCGCCGTCGATCCGTTCGAACGACAACCGATAGTCCGATCGATAGACGCCCTCGAGCCGGCGCCGCGTGATCGATACGCCGAGCCCGTCGCCTTCCAGCGCGCTCGGATCGCAGCCGTCGCCGTTGTCGCGGACGTCGATCAGCAACCGGTCGGCGTTTCGCCGCGCCGACACGCGAACCTCGCCGGGCCGGGCGTGAATACTGACGCCGTGCTTGATGGCGTTCTCCACGATCGGTTGCAGAATCAGCGGCGGCACGGGAACGTCATTCGCGCCGGCGGCGACGTCGATGGTCACGCTGAGGTGCTCGCCGAAGCGGATCTTCTCGATCTGCAAGTACCGCCGCACGAGCTCGATCTCGCGCTCCAGAGTCACCTCGTCATCGTCGAGTCGATGGAACGCCGCCTGCAGAAGCTCCGAGAGGCCGAGGATCATCTCGCCGACGCGCGCCGGATCGCTTTTCACGAGCGCGAGCATGGAGTTGAGGGAGTTGAGGATGAAGTGCGGATTCAGTTGAGCCTTGACCGCAGCGAGCTGCGCCTCGCGCGTGGCGATCTCCAACCGGGCCTCGCGGCGCTCGCGCTCCCGCTCGCGGCGCGACGACTGCAGGGCCAGGATGATGCCCAGCAGCGTCCCGTACGTCGTCACCGCACTCACGAGCTGATACATCCACGTCTTCGCGAAGATCATCTCCCAGACGCGCGGCCCGAGCCAGAAGTAGAGCCAGCAGCCGTACGCCGACTTCCAGATGGTCAGCGTGATCAGGCCGATTCCGAGATGCGCCCCGATGAGCGCAGGCGCCGGCAAACGCCGCCGCGCCAGCGATTCGCTGACGCGGGCGACGCCGAGCGACAGCAGCGCCAGCGATGCATAGTCGAGAAACTTCGTCAGGAGCGCGTCCTTGAACGGAACGCTCGACTGCGTTCGGATGACGAACGCCTCGATCACCACCACGGCGAGCCATGCCCCGAGCCACAGCGGAATCCATCGGCGCGGGCGCGGCTCTTCCGACAGATCGATGACGTCGCTCATGGTTTCGTGCTCTGAACGCGAGGCAGAAGAATAACGCGGATGTACGCCGAGCGCGGCGCGAGCTTCTGCGCCTCGAGATACTCGGAGCGCGCGGCCTCGCGTTTGCCGGCTTTCTCCAGCAATTGTCCCAGCCAGACATGCGCGTCGAACCGGCCCCAGTTCGGCCACGGCCGCTCCACCGGCTCCGATTCGAAAGCCTGCAGCGCATGACGGAGGATCGGTTCGGCGACGTCCGGACCGCCGCCGTACTCAGGCGGCGTGTGGAACAGCGACGTTCCTTCGAGCAGAAGAACGCGGGGATTCCCGGGCTCGAGGTCGCGGGCCGCCTGGCGCTCGCGGCTCGATCGCATTCCGAGCTCCGCGGCACGGCCGCGCTCGAACGCGATCTGCGCGCCGAGGAGCGATCCCAGCAGCGCGTGTGCCTCGGCGTTCTTCGGATTCGATTTCAGCACGGCCTCGAGCCGGTTCCTCCCGTCGCCGAGCAGCGCCTTTCGATCGTCCGCCGTCGTCCCCGGCAGATACATGAGCCGCCAGTTGGCGTATGCGATCGCATACTCGACGAGCTCGTGCTGCTTCGGATTCGTCGCGGACTGTGAGATCGACTGCAACGACTGGATCGCCGCGCGGATGCCCGGCTCATCGCCGGAGAGGTAGGCCGACTCGAGGCCGGCGATCGTCGGAGCCCAGTCGTGGGCGAACGTCAGCGTTGCGTCGCCGGCCATGGTGCAGGTCGTTGCGAACATCATGAGAAGAACAATCGCGATTCGTTTCATGATCACCTTCCTTATTTGATGACGGTCATTCCGAAGTAGAACGAACGGGGATGGGCGCTGATGATCGGCGCCCGGCGTGTGAAATCAGGGGAGTAGCTGTAGTCGAAGAAATTCGTGCGGCCCAGCGCGTTAGAGACGGCCACGAAATAGAGGACCGCGACGTTCGCGCCGATCTGCGACCGATGGCTGAGGTTGGCGTCGCAGCGGACGTACGGCGGCAACCGCTCGGAGTTGATCGGCCCGTAAATCGGCAGATAGCCGTTGTTGGTCAGCGTCGCGCCGATGACCGGCGTGTGCGGGCGGCCGGAGGCGTAGGTCATGGCGAAGCCGCCGTCGATCGAGTCGGTGATCTTGAGCGCCGTCGACAGATTGAACGTGTGCGGAATGTCGAAGTCGGGATGCCATGTGCCTGACGGCAGGTCGAATTGATCGCGCTGCGTGTACGGAGTCCAGCGGCGCTCGGCGTCGAGGAGGCTGGCGCCGGCGTGGACATCGACACGCGTCCATTTTTTCTGGAGGTAGAGATCGACGCCCCGGGCCCAGCCGAAGCCATCCGATGTGAAGCCGCCTGCTGCGCTCTGAAGGGGAAGCTTGCTGTAGCTCTTGTCGTACGCCTCGAGCCGCGCGAAGAACGGCCCATCGACCGCGCCGAGCTCGTACCCCGCAATCCAATGCCGTGCCTTCATCGCTTCCAACGCCGGCGCGCCTGAGGCGTTGTCGTAGTACTGCGGCGACGGCGACTGATGGAAGATGCCCCACGCGAAGCGGAGGTGCTGGTCCGGGCGGATCGCGAACATGACGTTGACGCGCGGATCGACGGTCATCCCAAAAAGCAGGTGATAGCGATCGGTCCGCACGCCGGCGGTCACCGTGGCGATACCGATCTTGCGCTCAAGCTCGCCAAACGCGCCGGCGTGCGTATCGAGCCGATCGACGTCGAACGATTTCGTGCCCGACACGCCGCCGAAATCGCCGCCGCGGAATGAGACCGTGCCGGCCGTCCGAGTCTGGAGTGAGTCGGCGTCGGCGCCGGTGCGGAGGAGCGTGGCGCCGAGCGCGCGCACGGCATCGAAGCGCCAGGAGATGTTGCGGTCGATCGTGTTGAGATCGAGCACTCCGGCGTCGACGCCGTCGTTCGTCGCGTCGAGGCCGAGGGCGCTCGCAAGCTGCCAGTCTCCGGCCAGCCGCTTCCAGCTCGCCGCGACGAACGTCTGCCGCGACGACGAATGCAGAAACCCGTCGAAGCCTTCGCGTTGGAAGTCGATGCCAATGCGCTCGCCCTGCGACAAGGCGAAGACTTTCACCGAGCCGACCGCCGCCGATTCGTAGTGCGCGCTGGCATCGACGTCCCACCCGTCGGGCTGTTGATCGAAATCCCGCGGCTTGCCGTTGACGGCGAAAAGCGCGCTGGTCGTCGTGAGGTTACCGGACAGACGGAGGCCGCTGTTCTCGTTGGCGGCGACGGAATCACGCGTCGCGACCCCGGCCAGCCCCGCCGAGACGAGCAGTTGCGAAGACGATGGTTTACCGAGGCCGCGGAGATCGAGCACCGCGCTGAGAGCATTGCCGTAGCGCGCCGAGAATCCGCCGGTGCTGAACGTGAGTCCTTCGAGAAGCAGGGGAGTGACCGAACCGAACTGCCCGCCCGTCGGCGTCTCGTACCGGAACGGATGCGAGAGCGTCGCGCCGTCGAGCAGCACCCGGACCTCGCTCGCGTCGCCTCCGCGCACGAAGAGCCCCGCGCCTTCGTCGATCTTGACGACGCCGGGAAGCGTCTGCAGTGCGCGGAAGATGTCGGCTTGCGCGCCGGGCGTGCGAAGGATGTCCAGAGGGCGCATCTCGAACTTCGAGCTTTCCGAGGCCTCCGAGCGCGTCGATTTGCCACGCACGGTCATCGTCTCGCTCATCGGCGCGAGCTCGAGCCGGATGGCGACGTCCGTTTCCTCGCCGGCGCGCACGGAGACTTCGGCCGGTCGGAAGCCGTCGAGCCAGGCCACGACCGTGACCGGCAAGGCGTCGACCTCAAGCGTAAACGCTCCCTTTGCATCGCTGACCGTCGTCAGCGGCGAGCCCTTCAGATACAGCGTCACGCCAGGCAACGGCCCGCCAGACGGATCGCGAACGATTCCCGTCACGCTGGCTCCCTGGACGGCAGCGGCGGCGAACAGCATCAAGGCGATGATCGTTTTCATGCCCTCGGTATACGGGACGGCAATCGCGCGTTCTACCGGCGGTCGGCGAACGGCACGCTGCGTCGCCCAACGGCACGATTCAGGCTTGCGATCCGACGGATCCGTCCGATCCGTCGGATCTGTCCGATGGCGGGCCCGGCATGATGTAAGATTCCCTCACAACTCAACCGGGAAAAGGAGGAGGACCCATGAGGCGTCGTGTAATCGCGTTTATTCTTCTTTCCGTCACCGTCGTTGTTGCCGGCTACCTCGCCGGATGTGCGACCGGCGGCCAGCCGCATATGGCGGCGGCTCTCGATGAGCTTCGGGCCGCGCGCGCGGATCTGGAGGCTGCGCTCTCCGACAAAGGAGGCCATCGCGGGCGGGCAATTGCTCTTGTCGACGAGGCCATCGAGGAAGTCCGCGCGGGCATGGAGTACGCCCGCACTCACTGAGTGATGACCCGCCGGCACGACAATCGAATGAGGAGATATGACATGAAACTTCGCTCAATGCTTTCAGCTCTTTTCCTCGCCGTTCTGCTCGCCACCGGCTTCACGGCCGGGCGGGCGCATGCCGCACAGCCGCGCATGGCGGCGGTCGTTGAACATCTTCGCTCCGCACGCCGCGAGCTCGAAACGGCCCTCGCTGACAAGGGTGGCCACCGCGAACGGGCGATCCGGATCGTCGGCGAGGCCATCCGCGAGACCGAGGCCGGAATGGAGTTCGCCCGCGAGCACTAGCCGTTGTAGTCTTGACGAAGGGACACCTGTATGAATCCAACCACCCTGAGCAGCCCGAAGACTCTTCCGGTCGAGCCGAGGTCGGTGCTCTGGAACCCGTCTCCGGACGAGATGAGAAGGTTCACCGAGGAGATGCCGAACTGCCGCCTCACGGAGTTCGATAACCCCAACGTCGCCACTCGGGTGGTGTCGCGATCGAAGCTGTCGACGTACGTTGCGACCGACCGCCCCGAGGAGCATTCAGATCAGACCATTACCCGCGCCGAATTCGAGCGGATCGCTACTCTGCAGAACGACTACATCCGCGGCCGCGACATGCTGGTCGTCGAGGGCTACATCGGCAACGACCCGGAGTTTCGCGTGCCGGCTCGCCTCGTGATCGAGAAATCGAACGCCAACATCGCCGCGATGCAGCAGATCCTCTACTACCCGGCCACCGCCGAAGAGATCGAGGCCTTCGAGCCGAAGCTCACGGTGATTTACACCCCGAATCTGAAGGCCGATGGCTATCCGGACGATCGCCTGATCGCCGTCAATCTCGAGCATTACGTGACTCGCGTATTCAACTCCGACTACTTCGGCGAGTCGAAAAAAGGCGGGCTCCGGATGTGGAACAAGCTCGTCTACGAGCGCGGCGGCCTGGCCCTGCATGCCGGCTGCAAGGTGATTCCGGTGGGCGCCGGGAATCGCGTCGGATTGATCGTCGGCCTCTCCGGCACGGGGAAGACGACCACGACGTTCACGAAGCAGAACAACTCCTCGCCGGTGCAGGACGACTTCTGCGCGCTCATGCCGGGCGGGAAGGTGTATGCGACCGAGAACGGCTGCTTCGCCAAGACGTTCGGCCTCAACCCTAATGACGAGCCGACGATCTATTTCGCCACGACCGCGCGACACGCGTATCTCGAGAACGTCTCCCAGAACGACGCCGGCAAGGTCGATTTCTTCGACACCTCGTACACGCCGAACGGCCGCAGCGTCATCCGGATGGAAGACGTCGCCGGCGCAGCGGACGCCCGCTCGGTCAAGACCGTCGACTTCCTCCTGATTCTGAACCGCAACGAGAACATCATCCCAGCCGTTGCCAAGCTCGAAGGGGCGCTGGCCGCGGCATACTTCATGCTGGGCGAGACGAAAGGAACGAGCGCCGGCGGTGTGGCCGAGGCTGGCAAGTCGCTGCGCGTCCCAGGCACGAACCCGTTTTTCCCGCTGCTGCACGCCGACCAGGGCAACCGCATGCTGTCGCTGATGAAGCAGAGCCCGATGGATGTATACCTGCTGAACACCGGGCGCATCGGCGGAGGCGACAAGGACGAGCGCTCGAAGAAGGTGAAGATCCAGCACTCGTCGGCGATCGTCAAGGCCATCGCCGAGGGAACGATCAAGTGGGCGAAGGACCCGGACTTCGGCTACCTCGTGGCGACGGAGCTGCCGGGCGTCGACGATCACGACTATCTGCAGCCCAGAAATATGTACGAGCGGCAGGGGAGGGGCGACGAGTACCGTGAGCTGGTGAACAAGTACAACACCGACCGGCGCGAGTACCTGCGAAAGTGGAAGGGACTGAGCGACGAGATCGTGAATGCGATCTGAGAAGGCAGAAGAACGGGCAACGAGGGATCAAACCGACGCGCAGTGAGGTTTCATGCGGTCGTTCATGCTCATGGTCAGGCCCTACGTTTCGACGTGCAGAAACATGTAGATCGCGCCGATGGCGAAGAGGATGTTCGCGCTCCATGCCGACAAGATCGCCGGGAGGTTCCCGACTTCGCCGAATTTGGTGAAGATCGCGAAGACCATCCAATAGAAGATCCCCAGCACCAGTGCGATGCCGACGCCGTAGAGCGCGCCGCGCCTGCCGATCTTGAACGCGAAGGGGAGGGCGATCAGCACCATCACCATGCTGATGAACGGCCACGAGGTCTTCTCGTAGAGCTTGACCGTCAGCTCCTCCGCCGCGTAGCCGGCCTTCGTGATGTTCTCGATGTAGCGCCGTAGCTGGCCGAAGGTCATCTGGTCGGGTGATTTCACCTCGGTCTCGAAGTCCTCCGGACGCTCGCCGTAATAGAGCCGAATCGGCGTCGCGATCGGCGTGAACGTCGTCTCGTTGTCCGCCAAGAACGAGCGAACCCAACCCTTGGAGAAGACCCAGCCCTGACCGTCGAACTTCGCTGTCTCCGCGTAGATCCGCCGCGTCAGCCGGAACTCGGTGGGATGCAGCTCGAAAACCTGGACTTGCGACAGCTCCCTGGCGCGCCGGTCGTACGAGAGGAAATTGATCAGGTATCGCCCCTTGCCGAGGAACCAGAGCTTCTGCTGGGCCATGGCCGAGACGGTCTTTTTCCCTTTGATGGTCCTCTCAAGTTGTTCGGCGCGCTGGTTCGAGTAAGGGAGCACGAAGTCGAGAATGAAATAGGCGGCAATACTCATGATTGCCGCAATGAAAACGATTGGCAGGGCCACTCGGTACAGCGATAAACCCACTGACTTCGCGGCCGTCACCTCATTGTTCTTTGCCAGAACGCCGAACGTTACGAGCGTGGACACGAGGACCGAGATCGGCAATGTCCAGTTGACGATCTGAGGAATCATGAAGCGGTAATACGTGAGAACAGTCTGGAGGGGGATGTGATTGTCCCGGATGTCGCCGCTCAGCTCGGTGTAGCTGATGATCAGCGCCAGGGCGATTGTCGAGATCAGCACGAGAGCCAGATTCCTGAGAAACTCCCGAAGGACGTAACGGTCGAGGATGTTGGGGAAGGTGATGTCCAGGCGGCTCAGGATCGACGAATGCTCGTCGCTCTGCGTGACCGCCGGAGCTTGCGAGAAGATTCGATTGATGATCCGGCGGATGCTGCTGAAAACGCCGCCCTCTTTGCCAACGCGTGCTTCGCGGTTGGCCCAGGCGAGCAAGTAGATTCCTATGGACAGCAGCAGGATGTTCGGCGCCCACATCGCCACCGCCGGTGAGATCTGGCCGCTTTCGGACAGTCGCTCGCCGTTGGTGATCATCAGGTAGTACACCATGATGATGCCGATGCTCAGAGAAAAGCCGGAGCTCTTGCCTCCTCGCCGATTGGTAATTCCCAAGGGCAGGCCGAGAACACCAAACACGATGCAGGCGAACGGCAGGGAGAATTTCTTGTGAATCTCGATCTGAACGGCGCGGTAAATGTCGGGATACTTTCCTCGGGTCAATCGCAACTGTTCGAAGTACTCCGGCAGGGTCATCTCCCGAAGGCCCTTGACGAATCGTCCCGTTTCGCTGAACTTGTCCGGAAGCAGCATGCGCTGGTAGACGTTCGTGGTGCGATCGTAGCGGTCCGGTCTTCGTGGCTCCCAGGCGTGGTTCTCGGCGGTTCTCAGGTTCATCCAAACCTGCCTGGTCTGCTTGACGATCGACAAGCTGCCCGACTCGGCGACGATGATCCGCTGTCCGCCTCGACCTCCGAGGCCGGCCGGGGCATTGTTTCCGGCGACAGTGCTGTTGGCGACCAGCTTCTGCGGGGTTGACGCATCCAGCGACACGTCGGTCCGGCTGTCGGCGACGAACACGCCTCTCCAGCGTCCAGTGCGCGTGTCGAGATCGTTCACGTAGATCATGAGGTTTTCGTACTCGTTGTAGAAAAGGCGCGGCTTGATCTCCTTTTCCACGGAAGAGGTGAACGCTTCTGCTCGCAGCGCTTGGAGCCTGATGTTTCCGGCCGGCTGTACGACATTGATCAGGTACAGGTTCAACAAAAACATCAAGAAGCTGAAGATGAACACCGGACGGTAGATCGTGCGCGTCGACATGCCGAGGGCGCGCATGGCGATGATCTCGGAGTCCGCCGACAGGCGGCCCACCGCGATAAGGATCCCGAAAAGGAGCGACATGGGCACGGTGAGAACAACGATGTGCGGCAGGGAGAGCAGCAACATCTCGGCCACCGTGTGGGCCGGAAGGGAGCGCTTGATGATCATCCCGGCCATGTCGAAGAGATTTCGAACCAGGATGATGAAGGTGTAGAAGCCGAAGCCGAGCAGCGTCGGTCCGACCATCTCCTTGAAAATGTAGCGGGTCAGGATCTTCATGCGGGCCGTGATTGTACCGGAGCGGAGTGCAGCAGCCTGGGCGTAGTGATTGGACGTGGAGAGCCGGCAGCGGTTCGGAGCGGGCTGGAAGATCGATATCCGCAGAGTCTCATAAGATAGATTATGTTAAATTAACCAAACACTCGCTTCATCGCGATCTTCGCGTATACCAGCTCGAACCCGCGCCTTGCCACGTTTCGATGCGACGGCGATCCCGGGATCGTCGTGACCAGCGCGAGGTCGCATCCGGCTGCGCGCGCGTCCCCGAGGCGACGAGCCAGCAGCGCCCCTTGCACCCCGCGATTTCGAAAGCGCGGCAGCGTCGAGGCGCCGTAGAGCCCGGCGACTCTCGCCTCCTCGGAGATCGCGATCGTCGCTGAGCCCGCCGGCTCGCCGTCGAGGTACGCGACGTAGCAATGTGCCCCGGCGGCGCGAGCCACCGGCTCCATCATCGCGGTCATATCAGCCGCCGGCATCTCCTCGCTCGCGAATCCCTCGCCGGCGATCCTGGCCCAGAGCGCGCTGTCCGCCGGATCGATCCGCTCGATCCGAATCGACTCATTCGCTGCGACAACCCGGTCATCGTCCGTCAAAGGCCGCACGAAGACGTTCTGGTACTCGACGATGGCATAGCCTCGTGCCGCCAACGCATTCGTCAGCGAGGAATCGGTCCATGGCGTGACGTGGATGATGCATGGAGCGCCGCGGATGCGGTAGAACTCCTCGATGCCTTCGAGCGCACTCTCGTGTATCGGCTCTCCGATCGCCAGCGAGATCGCCTGGGTCAAGGGCGAGCGCGGGCCGCCGAAAATGGCGATGCCGCCGGCCGTGGTGAGCGACGCGCCGCCGGGCATCACCGCCGTGCACGCGGCGCCAAAGGACGCTTCGAATTGCTCGAGGCGTTTGGCCAGCGCCTCGTCGCCGACGATCATCGGCGGGCGCTCACTTGTCGCGCTCCAGCCTCCGCAACACGTTCCTGAGGGCGTCGATGATCTCGCTCTTTTCCACGGTCGCCTTCTTGAAGCTGAGGTTGAGCTTGAACGGGAGCGACTTGTCCTTTAGCTCGAACGTGTAGTTCTTCGGCCGGCCCGCTTTCGGAGCGGCGCTCTTCGCGGTCTGCTTGCGGACCTCCGTGCGCGAGAGCTCGCCGGCGGCGAAGCGGCGGACGACCGACTCCATCGCCTCCTCCGAATCCGCTCGCGCAACCTGGACCAGCACCGACTTGTTCGCGATTCCCACCTCGCGGCACATGGCCCGGATTCGATCGGGAATGTCGTTGATCAGCAGCGTCTCCGTGACTGTCGTGCGCGACTTGCCGATCACTTGGGAGATCTTCTCGTGGGTGTAGCCGAATTTCTGCTGCAGCACGTACAGCCCCTCGGCCTCTTCGAACGGGGTCAGGTCCTTGCGCTGGATGTTCTCGATCAACGCGATCTCGAGCTGCTCTTTCTCGTCGACGTCGAGCTCGATGGCCGGGATCTCGTCGAGCCCGGCCATGGTCGCGGCGCGAAAGCGTCGCTCTCCGGAGATGATCTGAAACCTGTTGGTCTCCAACTGGCGGACGAGGATCGGCTCGAGCACGCCCTTCTCGCGGACCGACGCGGCGAGCTCCTCGATGTTGCCGAGGCTCGTGCGCGGCTGATCGGCGTTCGGCTCGATCATGTTGATCGGAATCATCGACCCGATATGCCGGCCCGTGCGCTTGGCCAGCTCCTCGACGAAATGCGCGTCGTGGCGCATCGTGGCCCGATCCGGTAGTCCCTTTCGCATTGCCATCGTGGCTAGACCCTCGACAGAAGCTCTTCAGAAAGCGAGTAGTACTCCATGGCCCCGCTGGAGCGCGGCGCGAACGTGAAGATCGATTCCTTGTACGCCGGGCTCTCCTCGAGCCGGATCGACTTCGTGATGATGGTGTTGAACAGGCGCTCGCCGAACACCGTGCCGATCTGGTCCTGGATGTCCTTGGCCAGCGTGGTGCGCTTGTCATGCATCGTGATCACGACGCCGAGGAGCTGCAGATTCGGATTCGGCCGCGACTTGATCTTGTCGATTGTCTCGAGAAGATCGTCCGTGCCTTCGAGCGCGAAGTACGAAGACTGGATCGGCACCAGCACGTGGGTCGAGGCCACCAGGGCATTCACGGTGATCATGCCGAGCGTCGGCGGGGTGTCGATGAAGATGTAGTCGTAATCCTTCGCCGCCTCGGCGATTTTGTCCTTGAGGCGGAACGGGCCGTCGATCTCCCCGATCAGCTTCGATTCCAGCTTCGCCAGGGCGATGCGCGACGGGGCCAGGAAGAGGTGCTCGATGGGCGTCGGAATGATGATGTCGCCGAACCCGACCTCTTCGCTCACGAGAACATCGAACATCGAGTGGGCCACCGACCGCGGATCGACGTAGCTCATCGTCGAATTGGCCTGCGGATCGAGGTCGATCAGCAGCGTCTTGAAGCCTTTGTTGGCGACCGCGGCGGCGAGGTTGATGGTGGTCGTGGTCTTTCCCACTCCACCCTTCTGGTTGGCAACGGTAATGATCATTTGAGTGATTTGATTTTACGGAAAGGTCTCGAGAATTGAAAATTGAAAATTGAAAATTGAAAAAGGGTCCGATCCCCTCGCCATTTTTCAATTTTCAATTTCTCAATTTTCAATTTCTACTCGCTCTACATCTTGTACTTACCCAAATCGTCTGGCGATATTTCCTCGAACCACTTCTTGAGCTTCTCGTCCTGGTCTTCGTCGGGCGCGATGGTCTGGGCTTGATCCAGCACCGTCTGGGCCACGAAGATCGGCGCCTCGGTGCGGAGCGCGAGGGCGATGGCATCGCTCGGACGCGCGTCCACTTCCAGCGTCCGGCCGCCGGTGATCACCCGGATCTGCGCAAAGAACGTGCTGTCCCGCAGATCGTTGATCACGACCCGCGACACGTGGGCGTCGAGCTGGTTGAGGAAGTTTCGCAGCAGGTCGTGAGTCATGGGGCGCGGCGTGCTGACGTTCTCGAGCTGCAGGGCGATGGCGTTGGCCTCGAAGATGCCGACCCAGATCGGGAGGAAGCACTTCTCCTGCTCGTCCTTCAGCACGACGATTGGCGAGTTCGAGACCGGGTCAAGCATCAGCCCTTTGATGGACATCGGTACGAGCGTCATGGCACGGCCTCCCCGCGCAGAGTGTGGTGCTGTGCTTGTTCGATGCGCACTCCAAGCATACTCCCGAGCGGCGCCGTCCGGTGGGCGGTGAAGTTGACGACGAAATTGTCGTCCGTGCGGCCGGAGAACATGCTCGGATCGTGCTTACTCGGTCCTTCGACCAGCACCGGCAGCACTCGTCCGCGATACGACTCGAGCCGCTGGCGCTTGATCCGCTCGTGCAGATCGAACAACCGCGTGAGTCGCTCCGAGGCGATGCCATCGTCGACCGGCGGCCCGATCTTGAGCGCCGGAGTTCCCGGCCTTGGCGAATACTTGAATGCGAAGAGCGAGCCGTAGCCGACCTCTTCGATCAAGGTCAGCGATTGCTGAAAATCTTCTTCCGTCTCGCCGGGAAAGCCCACGATGAAGTCTGTCGAGAAGTGGATCTCAGGAATGGCTTCTCTCAGTCTTGCGATGGTTTCGAGGTATCGCTCGCGAGTGTAGAGGCGCTTCATCCGGCGCAGGACGGCCGAGGAGCCGGATTGCACCGGGAGGTGAAGGTATCGCGATATGTTCGCGTGGTCGCGCATTGCCGCGGTCATGCTGTCGTTGACCTCAGCGGGATGCGAGGTCATGAAACGGAGCCGCAGAACGCCCGGCACGCGAGCGACGGCGGCGAGGAGCGCGCCGAAATCGCGGGCGCTGGACGGGCAGCGGTAGGCGTTCACGGTCGGGCCGAGCAGCTCGATCTCCACTCGCCCCGAGGCAGTCGCCGCGGCGACCTCGGCGATGACATCATCGAGCGGACGCGACACTTCACGACCACGCGTGGTCGGCACGATGCAGAAGGTGCAGTTCTTGTTGCAGCCT
>DASQGS010000115.1:0-2757 GCA_035632455.1 Thermoanaerobaculia bacterium
TCTCGTCTCGATCAACAGATCTCTTCTTGAAACCGACCCTCGCCTCGATCCGAAACGAAAGTCAAAAGCCGACGCCGACGGCGACGTCAACGGCAACGCCAACGAAGACGCTAATGATGGGCTCCGCCCTCACTGCCACGGATCCCCGAACCGCGGATCGTGCAGGAACTTCTCATCCGTCAAGCTCTCCAGAAACGCGATCAGATCTCTCTTCTCCTCCGCCGTGATCGCGAACGGCCGGACGTCGACGCCACGATGCCGAGGATGTCCACCGAGTCGCGCGCGCCCCCCGGCGGCGTAGGCATCGATCACCGCCGAGAGCGTCGGCACGCTGCCGTCGTGCATGTACGGCGCGGTCACGGCCACATTGCGGAGCGTTGGGATGCGGAAGCGGCCGTTGTCGCGCCCCTGACCGCTCGTCTTCGCCAAGCCGCGATCAGATGCCGGATACGAACCGCGATCGTCGACATCGTAAAGCCCGGTATTCCGGAAGCGCTCTCCTTTCGAAGGCGCCGACAGGTTCAACCCGCCGTGGCAATTCGAGCAGCCGATTTTGTCGGAGAAGAAAAGCCGCATGCCGCGCCGCGCCGATTCGGACAGCGCGTTCGCATCGTCGCCGAAGACCAGCCGGTCGTACGGCGAGTCGCCGGAGATCAGGATCCGCTCGAACGACGCGATCGCGCGCTGGATATTCGCCATCGACACCGGCTTCGCATCGCCGGGAAACGCGGCGGCGAAGCGCTTGCGATAATCAGAATCCGCGGCGATGCGCGCCACGAGTTCATCCTCGGTGCTTCCGAACCCGAGCTCCACTGGATGCTCGTTCACGATCGGAATCCGCGCCTGCGCCTCGAGGCTCTTCACGTCGCGATCGGCCCAGGTGAAGACCGGCTGATAGGCGACATTGGTCAGGGTCATGGCATTCCGGAAATGCCGCTCGCCGGTCGATCCGGTGGCGACCGCCGCGCCGTCCGTGAATGCCTTCGCCTGTTGGTGGCAGCTCGCGCAGCTCTGTTTGCCATTGCGCGACAGGCGCTTGTCGTAGAACAGCCGGCGCCCGAGCTCGATCTTCGCTGGCGTGATCGGATTGTCCGCCGGCACCGGCGGAGGATCGAAGCCCTTTGGCAGCGGGGCCACCCACGTCCGCACGGGGAGCAGGTGGCCCGGTTTGCGAAGCTGCGGAGGCGCGGAGGTGCAGCCGCTTAACACGCCGAGGGTCAGAAGGGCGTGGACGACGAACGGCCGCGCCGCCACGGCATCACCACGAGCCGGCGCTAGTCGCGCCGTTCTGCGCGGCGATCTCCTTCCGGCTCTCGAGCCATTTCGCGAAGGTATCGATGTCGCCCTGGGCCACGCCGCCGGAATCCGTGCGCCGCGCGTTCACCCATTTCTTCATCGCCGCCGCGAGCTGCGCCGCTCCCTTCGGATCGCCGCCCTCGAAGAGCCGCAGATACGAGTCCTTGGCCTCCCCGACGCGATTCAGCCCCAGATACGCCTCGGCCCGATACTCGATCGCCTCGGCGTAATTCGGCTGCTTCGCCAGCGCCGACTCATACGCCGCCAGCGACTCCGTGTACTTCCCGAGCTTCCGGTACGCGTATCCCAGCTCGGTGTAGGCCTGATACAGATTCGGATCGAGCCTTACCGCATCCGACTGCTGCCGCACCGCGGTGCTGTAGGCCTTCTCGATCTTCGACTTCAGCGACGCCTGCTTCTTCGCATCGGTCGTCCCCTCCACCTCCTTCTCCAGCTTCGCCGCCCGGTCCCGGCTCCCGATGCCGTCGTTGAACGCCATCACCGCCATCTCATGCGGACTCCGCTGACTGCTCATGCTCGGCGACGAGCCCCCGTCCATCTTCCCCACCCCGGAAGCCCACGCTGCCCCGCTCATACCAACCACTGCCAACACGACGACACCGATCCGCCTCATGCGACTCCTCCTTTGTCCGTTTGAGCGAATACCATACTCCCGATTCGCGGCGGAGGGGCGGGTGGAAGGTGAATCCTCGGTGACGGGAGGGTCCGGAAAAGGTCAGGGGAGTGTTTGGGCGGTAACGCTTTCAGATTCAGGTCGGACAACCCTACGCGGTTCCCCTCGGTGAGATCAAGGGCTGCGTTGCCTCCGTCAAGGCTTGCGTGCGCTTCGGACTGACCCTCAGATTCACCAGAAGACTACAAGACGCGTTTCTAACGGCATGCTGAATATCGACGGACCTCGCTACTCCCGTCCCGAACCGAGCAAGTGACGAAAGCGTCGCCAAAAACGATGACCCAGCGATCGAGGTTCAGTCAAAGCCGCCTCGAGATTCAGACGGCCCTCGCTGACGCACAACGCTCGCAACCCAGGCAACTTTGTGACGCTAGAGAGCAATCGTTGCTTCACCTCGACAGCCTTCCAATTCTTGTGCTGCGACTTCACCAGAGCCGCAGCTCCCGCAACGAACGCAGCCGACATTGATGTACCTCGCCAGTACGCATAGTGATTGTTCAACACCGTACTCAAGATACCCCGCGGACCGTCTCCAGGTGCGGCCAAGTGAACGCGCTTCTCGCCGCAATTAGAGAATGTCGCGACCTTTTGATCGCAAGTACTCGCCATGACTGAGATCACGTTGGCAGCATTGTAAGCCGCGGGGTAAATCGCCATCTCCCCCTTGTCGATATCGTGCGTATCATTCCCCGCCGCCGCAACAACCAAGATTCCACTATCTCTGGCTTTGTCGATCGCATCACGAAGCACTCTTGAGTCGCCGCCTA
>DASQGS010000116.1:0-7166 GCA_035632455.1 Thermoanaerobaculia bacterium
ATGGACCTTGTCCGCCTGGCCATCCCCCGCCGCCTCTACACGCAGTCGCACATGGACTACGTCGCGGAGTCGGTAATCGAGCTCTTCCTGAATCGCGAAACGCTGAATGGCTTCCGCATCGCCTCGGCGCCGAAGGTGCTACGCCATTTCAGCGCGACGTTTGTGCCGATGGAGGAGAGGGTGGTGGCGGAGGGGTGATTGGAAACGTCGTCGCGAGCGTGTCGGACGCTGAAGGCGCCGGAGGCGCATCGGAAAGTAGCCGGTGGGAAGCGCGAGCCTGCGAGCGCGCACCCACCGGTTGCGCCAAGCTCACAAAACTCAACGGGCCGCCCCGGCGGGGCGGCGGAGAACGCGACATGCCATCAACCCATACGAGCCTGCTCTATCACCTCGTTTTCAGCACAAAGAATCGTGAGCCATGGTTCGATTCGGAATGGCGCCAGCGGGTCCATGCCTATCTCGGCGGTTGCATTCGAACGGCCGGAGGAGTCGCCAAGGAGGTCGGCGGAACAGCAGATCATGTCCACCTTCTCGTGAGCCTCGGCCCGACGCACCGCATCTGTGACGTGCTTCGCGACATCAAGCAGGAATCATCCGAGTGGCTTCACAAGGAGATGCGGCGGACCGCGTTCGCCTGGCAGGAAGGATACGGAGCCTTCAGCGTGAGTGCGTCAGGCTCCAGCCGCGTGCAGACTTACATCCGCAACCAGGAGTCGCATCATCGACGATCGTCATTTCAGCAAGAGTACCGGACTCTCCTCGAACGGCATGGCGTTGCATTCGACGAACGATATCTCTGGTAATTCCGTCGCCCCGCCGGGGCGACTGGTGGAGTTTGTCTGGGCTTGGATGACCGGTGGGCGCGCGCTCGCAAGCTCGCGCTTCCCACCGGCTACTTTCCGAGGCGCCTCCGGCGCGCGTGCTCTCGGCCAATTGGGACACGCGGCACCGTGCTTCACTGCTGCCCTGACAGCACTTTCGTGAGCGTCCACTTGTCATTCGTGGACGTGATGTCGCTTACCCGCCAGCCGGCCTTCGTTTGCTTCATCTCGTAGATCAGTGTGACGTCCTTGAAGTTCTTGATTGTGACTTCGAGAACCACGCGTCCGGCGCGTTGCAATCGCTTGATCCTCGGATTGGGATCGTCCTCGCCGAAATCCTGAGCGGCATAGAAAGGGTCCCAGTCGAGATTGCAGATTCCCTCGGTCTTCCGAGAGCATTCGCAATCCTTGATGAACAAGTCCGTCAGCTCGGCGTCACAGAATCTCGAGATGCTCTTCCTGTCGCACCAGTCAATCGACTTCTCTTTGCCCGGCTGATGAGCCGCGTAAAGCGACTTGATCAGAGCTTCAGGAGTGTCGGTGGGCGGTGACTTTGGACTCGCGGCAACAAGGGCGAGGGTGAGACCCGACAGGAGCAACACTGCAATAGTTGTTCTCATGGATGGTGTCCTTCACGCGATTCGGTGCCAACGTGAGCCTAATTGACTGCCGCCTCGATCGCATCATCGATATTGCGGCCAGAGAAGTGCGCCCCCGACCGCCGCTGCAATCTACACAAACGGCCCAGCGCGGCTGGGCCCTACGACATCCCGCACGTGGCACCTCAATGCTTCACCGTCCTCCGCCGGCCCGTGCCCGGTTGCAGCGTTGGCAATACCGGTGTCACCAACGAAATGCTCGGCGTCGCTGATCCGACGCTGGGAACCAGTGGGTACAGTTTCGTGTCGCCGCTCTGGTTGTCGATGGATACGGCCGTCGCGGCGATGCGCGCATTGCCGCCGATGGCGGTGACGACGCATTGGACGTTGGTGCGATCCTTGCGGCGGTCCGGGGCGTCGAGGCCGAGGATGGAGAAGATGGTGTCCAGCGTCATCTGCTGGAATGGCGCGATGAGCATGTCCTTCTCCGCGATCGGGCTCTGGCGGTTGCCGGCTTCGTACAAGCGGACGTTGACTGCGCCGGTGGCGCCGGCGGTCTCGTTGAGGAGGAGCATCCACCGTGCACCGCGGGTGGCGTCGGTGGATTGTTCGAGGCCGTCGAGGAACAGGGGTCGCTGTCCTGATGATGCCGCGCTGGTCAGCGCCTCGGAGAGCGTCGTGGTTAGCGGCAGAACGCCGCTCGGAATCGCGGGCGTTCCGGACAGTGCGCCTTGCAGCACGGCATAGACTTTCCCGCCGGTCGTGGCGTTGATGAACGCGCTTCCGAGAGTGCCTGCCGGAAGGCCGAAGAGGTCGACGACCAGGTCGTTGTAGATCTGCGTGCCACCGCTCGGAACCTGCACCGTCTTCGTCACCGTGCCCGCGCCGCCCGATGCGCCGTGGAATATCGCCGTGAACGTCGCGGCAAGTCCCGGCGATGCGAAGAGGCCGAGCGAGGTGCGATACGCGGGCGCGGCGCCTGCCGAGGCCGGCGTGCCGATCACGGGCACGACGGTGGCGACGCTGACCGTGTCGTTCGAGGTTCGCCTCCAGAACGCGACAGACAACGCCGAGCCCGCGACCGACTCGGTGATGGGCCGGCTGATGAACGTCGCGCCGGTGTCTCTGCTCGCCGGTCCGACTTCGCCGAGGGCGATCACCGAGCCTCCGCCGGCCTCGGCGGTGAGCTCGATGCGGCCGTTATCGATGGCGTTCGCGCCGAGAGCAGCGGCGATGTCGTCGATGCGCCGGTAGCCGTAGCGCGGCAGGTCGTATGGCGCATCGCCGAGGCGCTTGCCGGTGCCGTCGAACAACACGGCGCGGATCGTGGCTTTGTCGATGCCGCTGGTCTCCGCGAGGATCAGCGATGTCGTCGCCGTCGCGCTCTTGCTGATACCGAGGAGTACATGCGGCGCGCCGGCTCGCGCGCCGTCGCCGCGATTGGCGGTCGGCATGGCGAATCCTCCGCTGCCGCCGAGGACTACGGCCGATGAGGTCACGCCGATCAGTCCGAGGCGCTCGCGCGGGACGCGAACCTCGAGCTGTCCGGCCAGCGGCGGAGCAAGGCGGAAGAGCTGCACCAGCGGATCGGTGAGCGTGACGACGTCGTTCGGCGGCACGACCACGACTGATCGCTTGACCGCGGTCGAGTCGAAGCCGTCCGCCCCGCTCGGCGTGAAGATCAACTCCGTCTGCACGGCGTCGCCGCCGATGTTCGTGAGCCGGACGCGGCTGACGAGCGGTACGCCGCCTGAGGTGGTCCGGCTCACGATCTCCGGAACGATGAACGAGCGCGTGCCGGCGTCGAGGCGGATGGTGCGGCCGGAGGTCACGGCCGGCTGATCGTTGTCCTGGACCAGGAGCCGGGCCGTGGCGTTGTCGCGCGTACGAACGGTGAAGTACGTGTAGCGCGGCAGCGGCGAGCCGTTCGGCGCGAGGTTGCGCCTCGTCAACAAGTTGACCGTACGCGATGCCCCCGGCGCAAGCGGCGTGGAATTCCAGCCGCTCTCCGGCACGAGCCAGACCTCGGGACCGATCTCGGCGCCGAGCTCCATCGGAGTCGAGCCGTTGTTCCGGATCGTGACCGCGAGCGGTGCGCGTCCGGTGTCGTCGCCGGCGAGGCCTGGGAACGCGACGTAATCCGTCGCCACGCCGCCCGCGGTGAACTGCGGGGCCGCCGCGGCGCCGCCGCCGACTTTCAGATTCACGAATGCGTACGGCGTGACCGTGAGGCCCGATCCGGTGGCAGCGACGAAGATCACGCCCTGATACGACCCCGAGGAATTGTTCGGCGGGCCGGAGTAATGGACCTCGAACGTGCGCGGCACGCGCGGCGCGAGCGTCACGAACGCGACGTCGCTCCCCTGCGGATCGACGATGCTGAAGAACGGCGGCGATCCGCCGAGCTCCTGGCGTCCGACGATGACCTGCAGTGCGTCCGTGCCGATGTTCTCGAGCGTGAACGTGCTCACCCTACCTTCGAGCCGCTCGCCGAGCGAGGTGATCGCGGCATTCGGCTGCACCGTGAAGATCACGTTCGGCTGCGCGGAGGTGACGTTGACCGCCTTCGGATCCGACGGCGGCCCGCTCTTCGTCGGATCGCATCCCGGCACGGCGCGGACGCGGTGGTACCAAGTTCCGGGCGACGGCGCGACGAACGACGCCGCGGTCGACGCCGTGACCTGGGAGTCGGCCACCGTCGCGAATGTCGAGCTCGTGGAGCGCTCGACGAGATAGCCGCCGTCGGGATCGAGCCCGGCAGCCGGCGCCCAGACGATCGAGTAGGTCGCGCCGGTCGAGACCGCGGCGGGCGCGAAGAGGATTGAGGTGACCGATGGCGCCGCGCACGTTCGCGTGGCGAAGGTCCCCGTCGCCGAGCTCACGCCATTCGGATCGCACGCTCCCTTCGCCACCACGCGCCAGAAATACGTCGTTCCCGGGATGAGGCCGCTGACGGTCTGATGCGTCGCCGCGAGGCTGGCGTTGAAGAGCGGCGGGCTCTGCGCCGTGCCGAGATAGAGATCGAACGTCGTCGCCGTCCCGGTCGCGCTCCATGTCAGATCGAGAGCCGTCGCCACGCCGGTCGCGCCGTTTGCCGGTGACGAAAGCGTGACCGAGATCTGCCCGGGCGTACAGGCCGGCCCGGCCGCGTTGAAGGATCGGATCGCGGTCGACGCCGTCTTCGTGCCGTCGCACGCCGCATGCGCGACGACGAACCAGTAGTTCGTGCCGGTGGCGTTCGAGGTGAAGGTCGTGGTCTGCAATCCGGACGCTGCGAGCGGAGGCGGATTCACCGGGCCGAGGTAGAGATCATACGAGGCGGCGCCCGCGGAAGACTGCCACGAGAGCTGAAGCGGCGAGGCGATCTGCGCCGCGCCGTCGGCCGGGGAAACGAGATCGAAGGGAGCCGCGCCGCACCGCCCGGAAGTCGTGAACGAGCCGGTCCTCGACGCCGTGGAATGGTTCGGCGAGCAAAACGGATCGCCTTTCGCGGTCACACTCCAAAAATACTTCGTCGCCGGTTGAAGGTTTGACGGCGCATAGGAGGTCTCGCTGACGTCGGCGGCGGCGACCCGCAGTGGCGGCGACACCGTGTCCAGCAGGACATCGTAGCGGAAGGCTCCGCCGGCGTCGCTCCAAGCGAGTGCGGGCGCCGTTGCCACGCCGGTCGCTCCATCGGCCGGCGATAGAAGGAGTAGCGGATCGACGCTCCGGCACGCAAATACAGCGCGGACACGATTGTTGTCGGAGTCGCCGATGAAAACGTCGCCCCGCGTGCTGACCGCCAGTCCGCCCACGTCGAATCCGAGGTTGATCTTCGCCGCGATGGCCGGGCCGTTGTCCCCGGAGAATCCACCGTCGGACGTGGTGAAGCCCGAGCCGGCATAGGTGGTGATGATTCCTGATTTCGGATCGATGCGGCGGACGCGTTGCGCGAATTGGTCGAGCAACAGGAGATCGCCGCTCACCGGATCGACTGCCAGGCGGGTCGCGACGAGCCCAGCACTCGTGGCAGGGCCGTTGTCGCCGACACCGTCGGGCGGATTTCCACCGCCAGCGTAGACCGTGATGATCTGTGTCCGGGCGTCGACGCGCCGGATGGTGTAGTCGAAGACGGCGTCTCCGGCTGCGGGATAGAAGGAGCTGTCGCCGATGAAGAGATTCCCCGTTTTGTCGACGGCCACGCTCACCGGGCCCGCGAGCGTAGCCGCCGTGGCCGGTCCTTGATTGCCGCCTGCACCGGGTTTTCCATTGCCCGCGACGGTGGTGATGATCTTCGTCTTGGCGTCGACGCGCCGCACGCGATTGGCATCATGGTCGGCGATGAAGAGGTTATCAGCGGCATCGAAGGCCAGGGCCCACGGTGTAATCGCCGCGGCTGTCGCCGGACCGCCGTCGCCGACGCCGTCTGCGGGAGAGCCTCCGCCGGCGAACGTCGCGATCTTCGCAGCGCCGTCGACCCGCCAGACTCGTCCGTTGAGTATGTCGGCGACGTAAAGGTTGCCCGCGGAATCGAGCGCCACGTCCCACGGCTCCCCGACGACGGAGGCGAGCGCCGGGGTGCCCTCCTGCGGGTCGTTCGCATAGGCGAAGCCCACCCTTCCGGCGGCGGTGCCGATCTTGCCTGTGGCAGCATCGATCTTCCGGATGACTGTGTCTCCGGTGTCGGCGATGTAGAGATTGCCGCCCGGATCGATGGCCACGCCGAGCGCAAGGTGCAGCACGCCGGAGGTGGCCGTGAGCCCGTCGCCGATGTAAGAGCCACCGCCGGCAAACGTTACGCCATCGGGATCGCCCGGCGCGTACTTGCGGACCGTTCCAGTGCTGTCGTCGGAGACCAGGATGTTTCCGTGGGAGTCGACGACCATGCCGAACAACAGGCCGGTCGTATCGATGATCGTCGAAATGACCTGAGTGGCGCGATCGATCTTGCGAATGCGCGGGGCTGATGACACGAGAAGATTGCCCGAGAGATCGAACGCCAGGGTCGTCAAGAACGGGAGACTGGCGCCGGTCGCCGGTCCGTTGTCGCCGATCCCATCGGGTGGATCGCCGCCGCCAGCGTACGTGGTAATGACGCCGTTTGGGTCAATGCGCCGCGCCCGACTGTTGTTCGTGTCAGCAACGAAGAGATTGCCGTTCGCGTCCGCGACGATTGCGCTCGGCCCGTCGAGGTGCGCGGCCAGCGCCTGACCGCCGTCGCCATCGAAACCCGACGTACCGTCAACCGGACCGGCGACGGTCGTGATCGTCCCGGAGGTCAGCGAGACCTTGCGAACGCGGTTGCCGTTGTAGTCGTCCTCGGTCACATAGAGAAAGCCGCGGCTGATAGTCAGGCCCCGTGGCCCATGGAGCACTGCCGCGGTGGCCGGGCCGCCATCGCCGATCTGATTCTCGGGAGGTGCGCCGCCGCCAGCAAAGGTGGTGATGATGCCGCTCTTCGGATCGACTCGTCTGATGCGCCCGTTTTCGTGATCGGCGACGTACACCGCGCCATCCGCCGCCACCGCCAAGCCCAGAGGTTGGTTAAGCGTCGCCTCCGGCGCCGGACCGCCGTCGCCTCCGAAGCCGGCCGCCCCGGTTCCGGCAATCGTAACGATCCGTCCGTCGATCCCCACCTTCCGTACGCGCCCGGCATAGCGTTCGGAAAAATAGACATTGCCCGCCTGATCCAGCGCGATCCCGCGCGGCCCGAAGGTGTGGATGTCGGTCGCGAGCTGCCCATCCTCGGTGCCGCCGCCGGCAA
>DASQGS010000117.1:0-5114 GCA_035632455.1 Thermoanaerobaculia bacterium
CCTTACGAACCTCAACAACGTGATCGCCGAGATCCGCTCCGCCGCGGGAGATCGCGACAAGAAGATCGTCATTACGAAACCTCGGTTCGGTTATGCGATCGGCTCGGCCGTGACTGAAGAAAGTGTCGAAGCGTCGTCAGCCGCAAGGTTCTCGGTCCTGATCGCCGGCGAAAGAGTTCTTCGTTCTGCCGACGTCCTCACATGCCGCGCTGGACGGTCAGCGGATCGCCGGTCTGATGGTCCTTGATCTGGAACTCCAGGAAATCATGCACCGCTTTGAGCGCCGCCGGATTCGTGGTGCTGATGACGACCCGTGCCCCGCGAGGGACCTCCTCGTACCGATACGTGATCGCCTTCTGCAGCTGCTTCATCTCGGCGACGCCCGGAGGAGTCTGGTCGTGGATGAACATCGGCAGCGCGAAATCGCCTTGTGCGAACGCGCCGGCGATGTGGGTCAGATGCTGGCGGATGGCGTCGATGTCTGTGGTGTCCGAGGCGTCGTTGGCGGTCACTTCGATCCGCCCTCCGGTATCGGTGAGGATGAAGTGGTGCGTCGTCTTCTCCTGCGAGAATCCCATCCCCTTGGCGCCGCGAGTCATGACATCGGCGTGATGATCACTCTTCGATGAGGCCGTGTCGCCCATCATCGGGCAGTCCGCCATCGACTGCATCCCGCCCATCATGCCGCTCTGCATGTGCTGCATCTGGTGATTCATCATCTGCGGCATCATCGCGGTCATGTCTTCGCGCATCTGCTTGCGCTGCGCGACCAACTCGCTGATGACGGCCGCCATGCGGTCGACCTTCGCAGAGCCCCTGGCCTTGTTCATCTCAGTGACGAGTGTTGCCAGGCGATCGTCCATGGCCTTCGACGACGCCTGCATCTTCTGCATCTTTTGCATCATCGCCTGACAGTCCATCTTCATCGAGTCGGGCTGAGATCCATGATGCATCGGCATCTGCATCGGGTGTTCGGGCGGGGCAGTCATCGGCGTTTGCGTGCCCGCTGGCGGCGGCTGCTGAGCGAACAGTGCGGGCGAGATCACGAGAAGGAACGCGACGACGAACAAAGTACGATTTCGCATCATTCAACTCCTGTCTTGAGACTACGGGCAAGAGCATACGCTTCACGCGCGGAGTCGTTCGGTGTTCGTCACTCGAACGTCCGAGGTCGCGACAACGCGCATCAACGGCGCCCCTGACGGTTCATCGCTCGCGCTCGTAATCGCCGCGGACGTGAGCGCCACGCTTGACTATGGAACCGATTCCATAGTTTAGGGTGTGAACGAGATGGCGGCCCCGGCAGACAAACGGACGTTCCGATCGGGGGAGCTGGCGAAGCTCGTCGGCGTCAGCCGCGATACCTTGCGTCACTACGAGCGCAAGCGCGTTCTTCCGCGGCCGATGCGGTTGCCGAACGGCTACCGCGAGTACCCGGAAGATGCCGTCGAGCGCATTCACGTGATCCGACGAGCGCTCGCAGTCGGATTCACGCTCGACGAGCTCGCGCGTATTTTTCAGCGGCGCAGCGAGGGCGGCATTCCGTGCAAGAGCGTTCGTCATCTTGCGGCGACCAAGCTGGCGCAGCTCCGCGAGCGGATCTCCGAGATGCGTGTTCTCGAATCGCAGCTCGAAGCACTGGTGAAGGAATGGGATTCGAAACTGCGCTCGCTTCCACTTGGAACCGAGGCGCATCTTCTCGACTCGTTCGCGAAGGCTCCGGCTTCTTCGACGAAAACTCGACGCGTGCCGCCCGCGAAACGAGCCTTCGCTTCCAGGTTTCGGAAGTAATTCGACATCGTCTAAACGCGCGGCCACTCGAGCCGCGACCAGCACCAGGAGACGCACACATGGTTCGAAAGTTCTTGAAGCTCTCGGGAGCACTGCTGGTCGTCCTCGCGCTCGGCTATGGAATCTGGTTCCTCCTCAATCGACCGCTCTCGGTTCAGGCGCAACGACCGCGGCGCGGCGAGTTGCTGGCCGAGGTGTTCGGAACCGGCACGCTGGAATCGAAGGTTCTGGTCGGCGTCAGCGCCAAGATCGTCGGGAAGGTCGTGCAGGTCCTCGTCGATCAAGGCGACACCGTCACGACCGGTCAGATCCTGGCGCGCCTCGAGAATCGCGACTTCGAGGATGCGGCGCGTGTTGCGGCGGCGCAGTGTGACCAGGCTCGTACCGAGCTTGCCAAAGCGAAAGCCGAAACACAGCGGCGAAGACTCCTCATGAAGCAGGAATTCATCTCGCACGAGGAGCTCGAGACCTACGAAGCCACCGAACGCGTTGCTGAGGCTCAGGTTCGAAACAGCGAAGCGGCGCTGGGTGTCAGCAACGCGAAGCTGGCCGACACTCGAATCATCAGCCCGGCGTCCGGCCTGGTGATCACGCGAAACCTGGAGATGGGCGCGACTGTGGTGCCCGGAACACCGATCTTCCGGGTCGCCGCAACCACGCCCTGGGTCGTTGCTCAAGTCGACGAGCGGGCGACGGGCCTGCTGCGACTCGGCCAACCTGTCCGCGTCGTGTTCCAGACCGATCCCACGCGGCCCGAGCCGGGACACATCGCGCGGCTGGCGTCGGAAACCGACCGAGTGACCGAGGAGCGCGAGGTCGACGTCGCAGTGGACCGTTTGCCGTCTAACAACTTCATCGGCCAGCGGGCGGACGTCTAC
Source organism: Thermoanaerobaculia bacterium (assembly GCA_035632455.1). Lineage (GTDB taxonomy): Bacteria > Acidobacteriota > Thermoanaerobaculia > Gp7-AA8 > Gp7-AA8 > DASQGS01. The sequence continues at coordinate 2,670 of DASQGS010000117.1, forward strand.
ATCGAGATGGCGCGTAAGCAGGATGCCATGCAGGTCCCGCTGACTGCGCTCGTCGAACGCGACGGAAAGCCAGGCGTGTTCGTGATCGAAGGCGGGCGCGCGCGGTGGCGACCGGTGCAGACCGGATTGAAGGGCCGCAACGCCGCCGAGATCGTGAGCGGACTCACCGCCAGAGAACTGGTGATCGTGAACCCGCTTGCCGGCGACAAGCCGATCGCGGAAGGCGCCCGGGTGGCGGCCGCGTCCGCGGGAAAACGGCCATGAACCTCGCCATCCGTGACATTCGCCGTCATCCTGCCCCCTTTGCGATCTCGTCCCTCGGGATCGGTTTGCTCCTGACGCTGGTCCTCAGTTATGCCGGCATCTACAACGGGTTCGTCTACGAAGCGCTGGCGCTCATCAATCAGACGGGCGCCGATCTGTGGGTCGTCCAGCGAGATACCCGCGGTCCATTCGCCGAACAATCCCGACTGCCCGAGGACGTCCGCTACCGGATCGCGATCGTCCCGGGCGTCGCCGTCGCCAGTCCGATCGTCTTCTACACGATCCAGCGCGTATGGAAGGGCCGGCCGCTGCGGATCGCGGTCGTCGGCTACGACCTCCACACCGGAGTCGGCGGGCCTCGCCAGATCGTGGCTGGGCGCGCCATCAGTCAGGCGCACTACGAGATGGTCGCCGACCAGAAATTGAAGATGCCGTTAGGGACGAAGTTGCGTCTCGGTCTTCACGATTACACGGTCGTTGGTCTGACGCACGGGATCGTCGGCTCGGGGGGCGACCCGGTGGCCTTCTTCTCCCTCGCCGACGCTCAGGAGATCCAGTTCGTCAAGGACAACTGGGCGATTCGCAATCAGCGACAGCGATCCCTGGACGCGTATACGCGCGCTCTCCCGACACAGCCAACGCTGGCCGCCGTTCTGGCCGGCAACTTCGCCGACAATCCCGACCTGCACACGGTCAATGCCATCGTCGTACGTCTGGATCCCGGAATCAGGCCGGAGTCGGTCGCAGCGCAGATCGATCGCTGGGAGCATTTCACGACGCACACTGCCGAACAGCAGAAGCAGCTCATGCTCGCCGGCAGCGTCGCGCTGGCGCGTCGGCAGACCGCACTGTTCCGCTTCGTCCTCTCGATCACCGCCGCGGTGATCATCGCGCAGATCATCTACACGATGACCCTCCAGAAGCTCCGGTCGATCGCGTTGCTGAAGTTGATCGGCGCCCCCAATCGAACCATCGTCGGGCTCGTGCTCCAGGAGTCGCTGGCCCTCGGCCTGATCTCGTACGGCATCGCGCTCGCCATCGGAAGCCAGACGTACGATCTTTGGCCGCGTCGAGTGGTGGTCCTGACGGCCGACAAACTGAATCTGCTGGCGGTCGTCCTTGGCATCTGTGTCGTCGCCAGCATCATGGGCGTGCGGCGTGCGCTGCGCGTCGAGGCGGGAACGGCGTTGACAGGATGAGCCGCGCCACCTCTGTCGCAGTTCAGGTCGAGAACCTCACAAAGGTTTATGGCAGCGGTCATACGGCCGTCACCGCCTTGAGCAGCGCCAATCTCGTCGTGCACGCAGGTGAGCTCGTGGCCGTACTCGGACCGAGTGGCTCCGGCAAGACGACGTTGCTGTCTGCCATCGCCGGCATCATCGATCCGAGCAGCGGACGCATTGCCGTAGGCGGCTCACAGGTGTACGACGATGGCTGGCGCGTGCGCGACCTGCGCCGGTTCCGGCGCGAACATCTCGGTTTCATCTTCCAGTCTCAGAATCTGATCCCGTTCCTCACCGCACGCGAAAACGTCCTGATCGCTCTGCAGATCCGGGATACGACCGGGACGCGCGCGATTCGGGCAGCGCAGGACCTGCTCGACTATTTGGGAGTGGGCGAGCGCCAGCACCACCTTCCCGAACAACTCTCGGGCGGCGAGCAGCAGCGCGTGGCGATCGCGCGCGCTCTGGCCAATGCGCCTGAGGTGATCCTGGCCGACGAGCCGACAGCCGCTCTCGACACCGAGCGTGGACGAAGCGTCATGACCCTCTTCCGGCAAGTTGCTCGCGAGAAGAACAGCGCAGTCATCTGTGTCACGCACGACGAGCGGATGATCGAGGGATTCGATCGCGTCTACCGAGTCAGGGACGGGCTCGTGTTCGATGACAGGACGCCTGGCGGCGTTGACGCGAAGGCGGGCGCGAATGGCGAGCGCACTTTCTGAACTCGGTCGAGACGATCGCGTCGTCCCGTCGCTGCGAGAGCTCGCGTTCGTTTTTCTCAAGCTCGGCACGATCGCCTTCGGGGGACCGGCCGCGCACGTCGCCCTCATGGAAAACGAGTTCGTAACGCAGCGGCGATGGCTCACACGCGAGCAGTTCCTCGACCGGCTGGCCGCGTCGAATCTCCTGCCCGGCCCGAGCTCGACGGAGATGGCAATCTTCGTCGGCTACGAGAAAC
>DASQGS010000118.1:0-1778 GCA_035632455.1 Thermoanaerobaculia bacterium
GCCGGCGATGCCCTCTCAGCTCGCCGCTTTCTTGACGAGCTTGACGATCCTCTCCTCGACGGCCGGGGTGAACCTCTTGAGGGCGAAGGAGGTTGCCCAAAGGTCACCATCGTCGAGTTTTGCCGCCTGCTGAAAACCGAGGGTCGCGTATCTCGATTTGAACTTCTGCCCGCTTTGGAAGAAGCAGACCACGTTGCCGTCTTTGGCATAAGCGGGCATTCCGTACCAGGTTCTCGGAGTCAGAGCCGGCGCGCTGGCCTTGACGATGGCGTGGAGCCGCGCAGCCATCGAGCGATCTGGTTCCGGCATCTCGGCGATCTTCGCGAGCACGTCGCTTTCCCCATCCGCCTCACCCGAGCGAGCGCGCCTGCGCTCGTTGAGTGTCTCCTTCATCGCGGCTCGTTCCTCGGCCGACAAAAGCTCCGAGGCTTTGGCGGCTCGGCGGACCGGCTTCTGCGCGGCCTTTTTGGGACTCATGTTGCTCTCCTCAAGTTTGGATCATTCGCACAGGCAGGCGTCCCGGTAGGCGGGCCGAAAGTCCCTTGACACGATGACGCAGCGCAGCGTAACCTCGGCGCCAGAACCAGTACGTACGAGTACTGAAACGTTATTGGGTCATCCATCGGAAGTTGCCACGAGTCGAGGAGACACCATGATTTCGTTTGAGCTGACTGACGAACAACGCGAGATCCGCGACTGGGTGCACAGCTTCGCCGAGAAGGAGATCCGGCCGGTTGCGCACCAGTACGACGAGAGCGAGGAGTTCCCCTGGCCGATCGTCAAGAAGGCGGCCGAGGTGGGGCTCTACGGGGTCGACTTCCTCCAGCAGACCTACGGCGACAGCACCGGCATCATGCCCGCGCTGGTCGCCGAGGAGCTCACCTGGGGCTGCGCCGGGATCGCCCTGGCGATCCAGGGCACCGGGCTGCCGATTGCCGCCATCTTCTCCCAGGGCACGCCGGAGCAGATCGCGACCTGGATCCCGGCCTGTTTCGGAACCGTCGACAACCCGGCGCTGGGGGCGTTCGCGGTCACCGAGCCGGACGCGGGATCAGACGTCTCATCGATGAAGACGCGCGCCATCCGCAAGAACGGCGACTGGGTCATCAACGGTCAGAAGGTGTTCATCACCAACGGCGGAATCGCCGACGTGCACGTAGTCGTGGCCGCGGTCGAGGCGGAGCTCGGCACCCGCGGCCAGGCGAGCTTTGTCGTGGGCCCCGGCACCAAGGGTCTGCGCATGGGAAAGAAGGAAAAGAAGATGGGAATCCGCGCCTCGCACACGGCCGAGGTGCTGCTCGAAGACGTCACCATCCCCGCCGAGAACGTGCTCGGCGGAATGGAGAAGCTCGAGGCCAAGCTGGCCAGGGCGCGCGAGGGAAAGAGCTCGCGGTCCTCGGTCGCGCTCAAGACGTTCGAGCTGTCGCGGCCGATCGTGGGTGCCCAGGCTCTCGGCATCGCTCGCGCGGCGTTCGAGTTCGCGCTCCAGTACGCCAAGGAGCGCAAGCAGTTCGGCCGCCCGCTGATCGAGAACCAGGCGATCGCGTTCATGCTCGCCGACATGGCGACCGAGATCGAGGCTACCCGTGCTTTGATCTGGCGCGCGCTTTGGGAAGGCCGCAGCGGCGGCGAGTTCAAGAAGGCCGAGGGCTCCATGGCGAAGCTGAAGGCCGGCGAGGTCGCGGTCAAGGTGACCGAGCAGGCGATCCAGATCTGCGGCGGCTACGGCTACATCCGCGACTTCCCCGTCGAGAAGTGGCACCGCGACGCCAAGATCT
>DASQGS010000119.1:0-11513 GCA_035632455.1 Thermoanaerobaculia bacterium
TTCGCCGCGCTTCACCCCTACGGGGTTTCGCCGCCTCAGGATGACTGGATCGCCAGTTGTCGCGAGAAGGAATCACTCATGTCCGACGATCTCAGCATTCAGGGAACGCTGGCCGAGACCACCGTTCCCGACCTCATCCGATCGCTGGTCCGCAGTAGCGAGACCGGCATCGTGACGCTCGAGGCGATCGGGCGGAATGACACGATCTATTTCAGCGAGGGAAGGATCATCCACGCATCGAGCTCCGATCCCGACATGGGGCTGGGCGAGATTCTGTTGCGCGGCGGCGAGCTGAATCTCAAGCAATACGACGATGCGATGGACAACGTGCTCGTATCGCGCCGCATCGGCGCGGTGCTGGTCGGGCTCGGCTACCTCAAGCCTGACGAGTTGATGCGGGCGACGGAGCGCCAAGCCTCGGCGATCGTGCTCAACGCCATGGCCTACCGCACCGGAGGCTATCGTATCGAGTTCAGCTCGCAACTCCCCGAGGGGATCACGGCGTTGCCGCTCTCGACCGAACGGCTGATCCTCGATGGAGTCCGGCGCATCGAATACTGGTCGCTCATCGTCCGCGGAGTCGGGCGCATGTCGAGGCTCATCGAACAGGTGCCGGGCTCCGACGCCAGGATCTATCACCTCGACCTGACGGACGAAGAGAATCATGTGTACTCGCTGCTGTCCGAGGCCCAGTCAGTCGAGGAGCTCTGCGCGCACAGCTACCTCACGAACTTCCTGACCTGCCGCACGCTGTGGGGCCTCCTGGCGGTGAACCTGGTCCAGGACGCCGAGGGGAGCGATGTCGATGAGAAGCGCGCCGCGGTGCAGAACGAGTACGAGTTGGAGGCGACGGTCGAGCGTTACAACTCGGCGTTCCAGCAGATCTTCTCGCTCGTGTTTCAGAAGATCGGCGACCACACGTACGATTTCATCGATCGCGTGGTTCTTCATCTCTCACCGGGGACGCTTCCGTACCTCAGCGGCGTGAATCTGCTGAACGAGGGACGCGCGGATTTCGATCAGCTTCTCAACAACATCATCGCCTCGGGATCGAAGGATCATCCGGCCGTGGTACTCGACGTCCTCAACGAGCTGCTCTACGGCTGGATCCTCGAGATCCGAAGCGAGTTCGGCGCGGGCATGGAGAAGGAAGTTGTGGCCCTGGCGGAGAAGCTTCGGGGGTGAAGGATGTCATGCAGGTACCTATGCGCCTGATCGTCGGAACCAGCGGGTACAGCTACAAGGAATGGAAGGGGCACTTCTATCCGGAGGACCTCCCGGCAGCGAAGATGCTGGAGTTCTACGGCCAGCACTTCGGCAGCGTGGAGATCAACAACACGTTCTATCGCCTGCCGGACGGCAAGACGCTGGCGAAGTGGGCCACGCAGGTCCCTGACGATTTCACGTTCGTGCTGAAGGCGTCGCAGCGGATCACGCATCAGAAGCGCCTCGCCGGATGCGCCGACGACGTGCGGTATTTCTACGAGACCGCGGCGGAGCTCGGCCCGAAGCTCGGTCCTGTGCTGTTCCAGCTCCCGCCGTATTTTCGGAAGGACGCGGCGAAGCTCGGCGAGTTTCTCGAGCTGCTGCCGCGCGGTCACAAGGCAGCCTTCGAATTCCGCCACGACTCCTGGCTCGACGAGGAGATCTTCTCGCTGCTTCGTTCCCGCGACGCCGCGCTCTGCGCTTCGGATACCGACGAGGTGACCGACCCGGCGGCGCTCATCGTATCCACGGGATCGTGGGGCTACCTCCGCCTCCGGCGCACCGAATATGACGAGACCTCGCTTGCCGCCTGGCGCGCCCGGCTCGCCCCGCAGCCGTGGGACGCGACCTACGTCTTCTTCAAGCACGAGGACGAAGGGAAGGGCCCGGCCTTCGCGAAGCAGTTCATCGCCCTTGCGTAGCTGTTCAAATCAAAACCCGAGGTCGCGGTGCTCGCCGAAAGTGTTCTTGAGCGTGCCGACGATCTCGCCGATGGTGGCGCTGGCGCGGACCGCGTCGACGATCGACAGCATGAGGTTCGACGCGGACCGGGCCGCGGCATCGAGATCGGCGAGCGCTTGCTTCCATGAGCCGTCGCGACGCGAACGGAAGGCCTGAAGCCTCGCGACCTGCTCGCGCTCGACGCTTGCATCGATCACCATGATTGGAAGCGACGGGGAGTCGTCCTCGATGAAATCGTTCACGCCGACGACGATGGCGCGCTTCTCCTCGAGGGCGCGCTGGGCGAGATACGCTGACTCGCCGATCTCGTTCTGCTCGAAGCCCGACTCGATCGCTGCGAGTGCGCCTCCCATGGCATCGATCTTCTCGATGAGCTCGCGCGCCGCGCGCTCGATGTCGAGGGTGAGCGCCTCCACGGCGTACGAGCCGGCCAGTGGATCGGCCGTCGCCGTGACTCCGCTCTCGAACGCTAGGACCTGCTGCGTCCGCAAGGCGATCTTGACCGACTCCTCGGTCGGGAGCGCGAGCGCCTCGTCGCGGCTGTTCGTATGCAGCGACTGGCAACCGCCAAGGACCGCGGCCATCGCCTGGTAGGCAACGCGGATCACGTTGTTCTCCGGCTGCTGCGCCGTCAGCGTCGATCCCGCGGTCTGCGCATGGAACCGCAGCGCGAGCGAGCGCGGGTCCTTCGGATCGTAGCGCTCGCGCATCAGCGCGGCCCAGAGCTTGCGCGCGGCGCGGAACTTGGCGACTTCTTCGAGGAAATCGTTGTGGGCGTTGAAGAAGAACGACAGGCGCGGCGCGAAGGAGTCGACGTCGAGGCCGCGCTCCACGGCCGCCTGCACGTATTGCAATCCGTTAGCCAGCGTGAACGCGACCTCCTGTACCGCCGTCGATCCGGCTTCGCGGATGTGGTAGCCGGAGATCGAGATCGTGTTCCATCGCGGCACCTGCTTCGCGCAGAACTCGAAAATGTCGGTGACGATCCGGAGCGACGGCGCCGGCGGAAAGATGTACGTGCCGCGCGCCGCATATTCCTTGAGGATGTCGTTCTGAATCGTGCCGTTGAGCTTCGTCCACGGCACGCCGCGGCGTTCGGCGACGACGAGCAGCAGCGCCAGCAGAATCGATGCCGGCGCGTTGATGGTCATCGAGATGGAGACGCGATCGAGCGGAATCTCGTCGAGCAGGATCTCCATGTCCTCGATCGAGTCGATGGCCACGCCGACCTTGCCCACTTCGCCGCGAGCGCGGGCATCATCGGAGTCCATGCCGATTTGGGTGGGGAGATCGAACGCCACGGAGAGCCCGGTCGTGCCGCGCTCGAGGAGGTAGCGATAGCGACGATTCGATTCCGTCGCGGTCGAAAAGCCGGCGTACTGGCGCATGGTCCAGAGCTTGCCGCGATACATGGAGGCCTGCGGCCCGCGAGTGAAGGGGAACTGTCCCGGCTCGCCGAGGTCGCGCGCTTGGTCGAAAGCGCGCGAGGCGAGCGAGCGTTCATCGAAGAACGAGGGGAGCTCGATTCCGGAGGTGGTCTGGAAGGAGGCGTGCTCTTTGGTGCTTTTCGTCTCTTTCATCGCGGGGTAAGCGTAGACCCGGAAGGAGCGAGGCGCAAAAGGCGAATTCATAACCGGCTGATATAATTCACCGCCTTTTTCTAATTATGGGTGTCAGCGGAAACCTTAAGACCATGTCGCCGGGCGATTTGCTTCAGTGGCTTAGCCTGGGGCAGAAGACCGGTACGTTAGTCGTCGGCAACGAGGGAATCGAGAAGCGGATCTTCTTCCGGACGGGCCGGGTGATCTCCTCCGCGTCCACAGATCCTCGCGAGTACCTCGGGCAGTTCCTCATGAGCCAGGGCTTCATCACCGAGGATGAGCTCAAGAAGGCCATGGAAGTGCAGGCCCAGTCGAACATCCTCCTGGGCAAGATCCTGGTGATGATCAAAGTGATCACCGAGGAGGACCTGCTGCGGCTGATGCGCCTCAAGGCCGAGGAGGCCATCTACGACGTCTTCCTCTGGAAGGAAGGGGAGTTCTACTTCAAAGACAACGAGCTGCCGACGATGGAGATGGTGCCGCTGCAGGTCGACGTGACCGGCATCATCATGGAGGGGACGCGCCGCGTCGACGAGTGGATGCGCATACGCGAGCTGATCCCGAATGAGACGCTGGTGCCGGTGATCGACTGGCCGATCGATAACTCGGGGCTCGACGACGCGCAGCGTACGGTCGTCCTCGCGATCGACGGAAAGCGCACGATCGCCGAGATCGTTCTGGAGAGCCGTTCCTCGTCGTTCCTGGTGGCCGAGACGCTCTACAGCCTGGTGCGCGAGAAGTGCGTCCGGCTGACGGAGACGGATGTGAAGAAGACCGAAACCGAGGCGCCGCCGGCCGCGGAAACGCCGATGATGCCGCTGGCTGCAGGCTTCAGCGAGGACGATGAGATCGCCGGCATGCTGACGCGCGCCCAGAGCGCGCTCAGAGCGCGGGATTACGAGAAGACTCAGCGGCTGCTCAAGGCCGCGCAGAACCTCGATCCGAACAACCCACGGGTCCGCTCGGCCGTCAAGGGCGCCGAGACCGTGATCCTCAACGAGCTCCGCAACGAGGGCTTGCTCGAGTCGAAGGTGCCCAAGGTCGCGAAAGCGTTCGAGGAGATCACCCAGATGAACTTCACTCCGAACGAGGGATTCATCCTGTCGCGCATCAACGGCCAGTGGGATATCGGCTCGCTGATCAAGATCAGTCCCATTCGCGAGCCCGACGCGATGCTGATCTTCTACAAGCTGTTCAAGGATGGAATCATCACGCTGGGGTGAAGCCAAAATGCCTCCGATCGCCGGCGATTCCCAGGTCTCCGATTTCATTCGGGCGCTGTCGCTCGGTTGGAAGAACCTGGCGCAGTATCCGCCGGGACATCCGACGCTCGTGCGATCGCTGGAGCAGGTTCACGAGCGCATCGCCGAGCTGAGCGGCCCGTCGAGTGAGCTCGTGTTCGGCGTGGCATCCGACGGCTTGATCTACGGCGACAACAAGATCGAATCGACACACGCGCAGCGATTCGCAAACGCCCTCTACACCCGAGGCGTGGCCATCGTGCAATTCGAATCGCCGGCGCCGCGGGACATCGAAGCATTTCTGCGAATGCTCAGCGCCGGCGCGAGCGAGGAGACGAAGCCGATCTGGGAACAGATCACCGCCGCCGGTATCACCTGCATTCATCTGCAGCCGGTCGATTACTCCGCGGTCCAGGTTACCGACAACCTCGCTTCGCACGCGGAGGCTCCAGCGAGCCGGCCGGTGGAATCGCGCTCGCTGTGGGACGCGATCCTGCGGGCACTGCTCGCGGGAAAGCAGATCACCTCGGACGGCGACGATCTCATGACCGGCGTGCAGTCGGTCGATCAACTCTCCGAGCTCATCGTCCGGCAGATCGAGGGCTCGGGCGCGCACAGAGTCGAAGGCTCGGGCGATTCCGCGGCCGCGGCCGAAGCACCGCAGGATTCCCGCGCCGCGCGGCCCTCCGAGAGGCCGGAAGCGGCGACGCGAAGGATGGCTGAGGCTGTCGGCGCGTACCTCGGCAGCAGCACCGGTCTGAAGAAACAGCTCGCCGGGCAGCAGGCCGCGCAATTGCTGCGCAGCCTTCCCAAGCAGATCTCCGCGGTGGTGCTGCGTGAGGTGATGCGCACGGTCGCCACGGACGAAAGTGCCGGCTCGCTGCTGCGTGACCTCGCCGCCGCGGTGCCGCGCGACGAGATCGTCCATGCGCTTCGATACGTGTCCAGCGTCTCGAAGCTCTCCGCCTCGGCGGTAGCGCTGTTGCAAGCGTTTCCGGCCGTTGAAGAGCCTGGCGCGGCACCGCCACCAGGATCGGAGAATCTGATCGCCGAGATGGTCGCCTTCTTCGGCCAGGATGATGCCGATCGCTTCAATCCTACCGAGCATCGCGAGTTCCTCGAGTCTGTCACGCTGCACATCCCGCCGGTCTTCGCCGCGGACGAGGGCGACATGCAACGCCTCGGCGATCGTATCGACAGCATCTCGGACGAGGCGGTGGATCGCCAGGTCGCACGCACGATCCTCGATCTCCTTCCGGAGCTCGGCCCCGTCTCCGATCCGAATCCGATCCTGGAGCGACTCGAAGCCGTCTTCCGCGGATACCTGACTCGCGAGCAGATCGAAGAGGCCGTGGTTTGCATGGAAAGGCTTCAGGAGATCCTGATCACGACCGAGAGCGCGGAGCTTCGCAAAGCATTGGAGAAGTCGCTCGAGCGCCTCGCGAGCGAGGAGACGATTCAGACGCTGATCGACAGCCTCGTCACTACGCCGCCCGAGAAGATCGGTCCCGTGCAGCGGTTGATCGAGGCCTTGGGCAGCGCGGCCACGCGGACGCTGCTGATGGCGATGGCGGAGGAGACCAAGCGCTCGCGCCGGCGGCGGTTGTTCGACTTCGTCTGCTCGCTGGGAACGCTGATCGTCCCCGAGGTCATCCGGTTCCTGAGCGACTCGCGCTGGTATGTCGTGAGGAACATGATCGTGGTCCTGCGCACGGTCAATGATCGGACCTCGCTGCCGGAGATCCGCCGATGCGCGCAGCACCCCGACCTTCGCGTGCGGCTGGAGGCCATCAAGACCCTCCTCGCGCTCGAGCCGACCGTGCCGAGCGCGCTGCTCGAACAGGCGATCAATGATCCGGATCCGAAGGCCGCCGAGGCTGCCATCGCCCTCGTCGGAAGTTACGGCATCAAGGAAGGCATCGAGCCGCTGCTCAGGATCATCACGAAGTACGACTTCCTAGGCACGCGCAGACCGCTTCGCGTCCGCGCGCTCCTCGCCCTCGGAGAGCTCGCCGATCCGGACACGTTGCCGCGGCTCGCTCAGTTCTTCAAGGACCCGTTCCTGCCGTGGCCGGCGAAGGAGGAGCGCCGCGTGGCGTTCGAGACGCTGGCCTCGTATCCAGAGGAGGCGCGTGCACCGATCATCGAGAAGGGATTGCGATCGCGAGACGCCGGCGTGCGCGAGATCTGCGGCCGCCTCTCGGCGACATCCGAGGAATCATGAACCAGCTCGTCATCCGCATCGTCGCCGCCGTCAACGCACGGACGCTCTACCCGGCGTCGCATCCGCGCGTGAGGGCGGCCATCGCTCAAATGATCGAGTCGCTGCGGCGTCTGATCGAGGAGCGGAACAGCGATTCGATCACGTTCCTGGCGATTGGCGACGACCTCGTGGTCGACCAGGAGATCGTGCGCAAGCCGACGCTCTCGCACACGCAGCTCATCCAGATGCTGACGCGGCGCGGCGTGGAGCGGCTCACGCTCGCTGCGGGGATCGACGAAGGGGAGGCCGATCGATTCATCACCTCGCTCGCGACCGGCGACGCGCTGGCGGGCTCTCCGCACGTGATCCTCGGTCGCGTTCACGTTGCCACCGCCGAGGCGGGGAGCGGAGGCGGTGGGGGAGAGCGGTCGGAGCTATCGTCGGGCGAGATCGAGGTGGTCCGCGAGGCCTTCGCCCGATTCCGCACGGACCGGCGCCTGCCGATCAATGCCATGGAGCAACTGGTGTGGGGTTTCGTCGACTCGCTGTCCCGCACGACCCGGGCGATTCTGCCGCTGGCCAAGCTCAAGGAACACGACGAATACACGTTCATCCACAGCGTGAACGTCTCGCTGCTCGTCCTCGCGCTGGCGCGATCGCTCGGAATCCGAGGCTCCATGCTCCATGCGTTCGGCCTGGCTGCGTTGCTTCACGATATCGGCAAGATGATGGTGCCGCTCGAAGTGCTCATGAAACCGGGGAAACTCGATCAAGACCAGTGGGCGGTGATGCAGACCCATACGCAACAGGGCGCGTGGTACCTCGGCACAATGGAAGGGTCGTCGCCGCTCTCGATCACCGTTGCGTACGAGCACCACCTCAGATACGACGGCCAGCCCAATTACCCGAAGCTCCACATGCCCCGCTTTCCGAACCTCGCCAGCCGCATGACCGCAATTGCCGATGCCTACGACGCCCTCTCGACGCTGCGCCCTTACCAGCAGCCGATCATGCGCGCCGCTGCGCTTCAGATTCTCAGGGATCGCGCCGGCAACGCCTACGATCCGATGCTGGTCGCGGAATTCGTTCGCCTCGTGACGCAGAGTCCAGCGGAGACGAGGACTCAGCGCTCCAATTGACCTGATCGGGCAGTTGCTTCATCATCCCGTCAAGACGACCAGCGCGTCGACCAAGCTCACGTACGACGACTACGCCGCCATTCCCGAGGACGGCCGCCGGCACGAGATCATTGATGGGGAGCACTACGTGACTCCAGCACCATTCTCAAAGCATCAGGATATTTCCCGAAACCTGCTGGTCGCGCTGGCGAATTATCTGGCGGAGAACCGGAGTGGAACCGTCTACCATGCCCCTTACGACGTGGTCTTCTCTAACTCGGACGTGGTGCAGCCAGACATCCTCTGCTTTACGAACGAGCACAGACGGATTCGCACTGAAAAGAACATCCGAGGCGCTCCGGATCTTGTCATCGAGATCATTTCCGAGTCGAGCCGCCGGACTGACGAGATCACGAAACGGAATCTCTACGAGCGCTTCGGCGTGGCGGAGTACTGGGTCGTCGATCCGGTTGTGGAAACGGTCAAGGTCTATCGGTTGACCGGCGGTCGGTACGAGCGTGCCGCCGAGCTCAGCAACGAAGCTGGAGGCCATCTCGAAACCCCGCTGCTTCCCGGCTTCGTCATGGATGTAGCGGCTGTATTTCGCGAGGAGTGATTGCCTCTCACTTGATCGCGTTAACCGAGCCATGCGTCCCGAAACGCCCGCTGCTCGCTGGTCGGGCTCTCGATCAGGCGCAGTGCGATGCGCGGCACCGGGTCGGAGCGGAGCACCGCGAAGGCGGAGCGAACGGTGCCGTTTCTGGCGAAGAGGATCTCCGTCGGCTCGCTGGCGCTGGCCACGGCGAGCGCTCGGACGAGATCGGCGTCGCTGGCCGTGCGCTCGCGTCCGACAGCCACGATCTCGTCGCCGGGCAACATGCCCGCTTCCGCTGCCGGGGCGCCGGCGATGATCGAGTCTGCGATCAGACAGCGCTCCGAGGCGCGCGCGCGGACGCCGAGCTCGATCCGTGGCTCTGGCGCGGCGCTCCATTCGACACCGGCCCAGGCGAGCAGCTCCGCGTACGGTAAGGGATCGGTTCCTTCGACGTAATGCTCGAAGAGCTCGCGAAGATCGAGGCCGGTGACGCGCCCGGCGATCCGTTCGATCGCATCCTCCTCAAGTCCGCGCGGATGAGCGCCGGCCCCTCCTTGGATGACCTCCTGCACGCTGCGTCCGTACTCCTCCCACATCGCGCGGATGACGTCATCGAGCGAATGCGCTCCCGCCGTCTTGCTGCGAATCGTCAGATCGAGTACGGCCGCGACGAGCTCGCCCTTGTTGTAGAACGAGAACCAGGCGTTGGCCTTATCGTGCATATGAGATGGATCATGGAGCCACGAATCGAAGCTCGCCTGCGCCAGCGACATGACCTCCCGGCCCGGCAGGCCTTCGAGCGTCTGCATCTCCTTTCGCAGATGCTCCAGATACCGCGGCACGTCCCATACGCCGCAGCGCGCGAGCGTCAAGTCGCCGTAGTAGGAAGTGATTCCTTCCATCGCCCAGAGAAGGCGGGTCGTTGTCTCGGCCGTGTAGTCGTAGGGGAGGAAGAGCGCCGGAATGATGCGTTTGACGTTCCAGACGTGGAAGAGCTCGTGCGACGCGATCGACAGCAGATGGTCGTAGGCGTCGTCACCCTTCTTCGCGTTCAGCAATTGAGTCCGCTGGAACACGATCGAGCACGATTCCTCGTGCTCCACACCGTGCCATCTGTCGCCGCCGTGGAAGAGGAATCTGTACTCGCTGAACGGAAGCCCGCCGAAGAGCGCCGCCTGACTGCGAACGATCGCGCGGAGTGGCTCGACGAACTGACCGGTATCGATTCGATCGGCGGCGGTAAAGACGAGATGGATCGTGGCGCCGTTCTCCTCGAACGCGTGACGCACAAGCGACGCCGACGCGATGGTTGGCGAGTCGATCAGATGGTCGTAATCGCGGGCCAGAAACGTACCGTCGCTTCTCCGAGGGAGCTGCGTCTCGATCGCCCACGACTCGGGCACGTGGACCACGAGCGACGCCGTCTGGTCTCGAAGGCCATCGATCCACATGAACAGATTCGTGCCGTTGAAGTACGCCTCACTCGCGTCGAGAAAGCTCGATCCGGCATCGAGGATGCCGGCGAAATAGCGATATCGAACCGTGACGTCTTCTCCTCGGCGGGCCTGGATTCGCCATGACGATTTCCCATCCTTTCGGATCGCCAGCGCCCGGCCGCCTTCGCCTTCCGCACTCCACTGGCGCACGTTCGCCGCGTAATTCTGAATCGCGTATCGGCCCGGGCGCCACGCCGGGAGATGCAGCCGCGGCTCGTCCACCGGCGCCGTGAAGGCGATGGCGATGTCGAACAGGTGATCGTTGGCGTCTTGCCAGGAAAGCGAATACCGGACGGGCTCTGCCATGGGGCCGGAATTCTACCGGGAATCTAATGCGGCGATCCGGTCGCGTCATCCTGAGCCGGCGAAACCCCGGAGGGGTGGCGCGCGGCGAAGGATCTCCTTGCGAGAGTCACGATCCTGCCAAGATGATCCTTCGCCGTCTACGCGGCTCAGGATGACGGAGGATCAATTTCCCCAAGAAACCTTTCGTCCTCGCGCCAGCGTTCGTGAACGGCGACGTGGAGATCGAGGAACACTCGCGTCCCGAGGATCGACTCCAGCTCCATCCGAGCCTCGGTGCCGATGCGCTTGATCATGTCGCCGTGGCGGCCGATCACGATCGGCTTCTGCGAGTCGCGCTCGACGACGATCGTGGCGTAGATCAGGATCAGGTTCCTGGCCTCGTCTTCCTCGAACCGGTCGACGGCGACGGCGGTGGTGTACGGCAGCTCATCTGCGGTGTGCTGCAACAGTTTCTCGCGCACAATCTCTGCCGCAAAGAAGCGCTCCGGCTGTGTGGTGTAGTCCTCGGTGGGATAGAGCGCCTCACCCGGCTTAAGACTGCGGTAGAGGAGCTCGACGAGATCGTCGACTCCTTCGCCGGTCTCCGCGGAGATCGGGATGATCTCGTCGAACAGTCCGGTCTCGCCGTACTGAGCCATCAGCGGAAGGAGGCGGTTCTTTTTCACGAGATCGATCTTGTTCAGCAGCGCGAGGCGCTTCGCCTTCGCGTCTTCCTCTTTCTGCTGGCGGACCATCTCCACGACGAACTGGTCGCCATGCCCGAACGGCTCCGAGGCGTCGATCAGCACGGCGAGCACGTCAGCCTCGCTGAGGCTCGAGCGAACGTGCTCCATCATTCGCACGTTGAGCTTGTGGAGAGGCCGGTGGATGCCCGGCGTGTCGAGGAACGCGATCTGTCCGCGCTTGTCGTTGAGGATGCCGACGATGCGGTTGCGCGTGGTCTGCGGTTTGGTCGAGACGATCGCGACCTTGTGACCGAGGATGCGGTTCAGCAGCGTGGACTTTC
>DASQGS010000120.1:0-2910 GCA_035632455.1 Thermoanaerobaculia bacterium
ACGTCGCCAGCGCAGTCTGCAGACGGCGGTATTCGGGATACTGCGGCTCGACCTGCGCCAGGATCGCGCCGGGGTCGTTCGATTCCCGGATGTCGGTGAGGAGCTTCGGCAGGTAGTACTTCTTCGCCTCGATGTCCAGATCGAAGCGGACGTTGCGCGGATTGATGCGGCCGATGTGCAGGTCGGAGATGTAGCGCATCAGCGAGGCCGACACAGCCAGATCGAACCGAGCCAGATCGGTTTCCGTGGGCGTCCTCTCCAGCGCGGTCAGCCGGTCGTGCCAGCGCGGGCCGTCGTAATCGACGGAGTTGACCCCTTTCGCGTCGGCCGCTTCGAACAGCGCGATGATCGTGCGCGCTTGCGGCGTCACATGGCCGCCCCTCGACCAGACCAGCCCGTAGCCGATCCCACCGTAGAAGTTGCGGAGGTGCTTGCGATAGTCGTTGAAGTCCGGCCACCGCAGCTCGTCCATCCGGGCCGCGGTGATCAGAGACTGAATCAGTTTGCCGCCCTCGGTGGTGGGCGGCACTTCGACCGTCTGCGCGAACGCCGGTGAGCAGACGAGGAGCAGGAGAAGCAATGTTGAGGAACGACGCATGGCCGTCATTGTATGGAGGTCCGCCCTTGTGTGCCGTGAGAGGGATCACGGAAGAGCGCGTGTGGTGACGGAGGTTGCCTGGGATCGCGGGCGTCCCGCCCGCTGCGCCGGCTGGAAGCCTGCGAACCGGCCGGCAGGATGCCGGCGCTCCATAATCATTGACTCGGCGACCCGAGGCGCGTATCTACTCCTGATCTCGAACGAAGGAGCAGGTGCATGGATGATCGCGATGGCGCCGGAATCGGACGGCGGGGGTTCCTTGGATATGCGGCTCTCGGTACGGCACTGGCGCTCACTGCGCCCCTGGTCGCAGGAGCCTCAACCGAACAGGCGGAGGCGAGCGGCAGTGTGCCGCCATTCGAGTTGGAAGAAATCACGCTTGGCGAGCTGCAGGAGGGCATGAAGAGCGGTCGGGTCTCTTCCAAGTCGGTCACCGAGGCGTACCTGGCCCGCATCGATGCCATCGATAAGCGCGGGCCGGCGATCAACGCGGTCATCGAGCGGAACCCGGATGCCGTCGCCATCGCCGAGGCGCTCGATCGCGAGCGGAAGGAGAAGGGGGCGCGCGGCCCGTTGCACGGCGTCCCGGTCCTGATCAAGGACAATATCGATACCGCTGACCGGATGCACACCACGGCCGGTTCGCTGGCTCTGGCGGACAACATTGCGCCTCGCGATTCGAACGTCGCGCAGCGGTTGCGCGAGGCAGGCTGCGTGATCATCGGCAAGACGAACCTCAGCGAGTGGGCGAACTTCCGCTCCACGCATTCGACCAGCGGATGGAGCGGACGGGGAGGACAGACAAAGAATCCCTACATCCTGGACCGAAATCCATGCGGCTCGAGCTCCGGCACTGGAGCCGGCATCGCGGCCAACCTCGCCGCCATCGGCATCGGGAGCGAGACCGACGGCTCCATCGTCTGTCCATCCTCAGCGAGCGCACTGGTCGGGATCAAGCCGACCCTCGGCGTGGTCAGCCGCTCGGGGATCATTCCGATCGCTCACAGCCAGGACACGGCAGGCCCCATGGCGCGCAGCGTCCGCGACGCGGCCATCCTCCTCGGCGCACTGACGGGCATCGACGACCGCGACCCGATCACGGCCAGGAGCAAAGGGAAGGTGCATTCCGACTACACGAAGTTCCTCGATGCCAATGGTCTCAAGGGCGCGCGCATCGGTGTGGCGCGGCAGTACTTCGGCTTCAGCGATCACGTCGACCGTCTGATGAAGGATGCCATCGACGTGATCACGAAGCTCGGCGCGACGATCGTCGATCCGGCCAACATGACCACCTCGGGGAAGTACGACGAGACAGAGACCGAGGTGCTGCTGTACGAGTTCAAGACGGATGTGAACAAGTATCTGGCCGGCCTGTCAGCGAACGTCAAACCGCGCACCCTGGCCGATCTGATCAAGTTCAACGAAGAGCACCGCGATCGCGAGATGCCGTACTTCGGGCAGGAGCAGTTCGAGAAGGCGGAGAAGAAGGGTCCGCTGACCAGCGAGAAGTACCGGAAGGCGTTGGCGAAGAATCACCGCATGTCGCGCACCGAGGGGATCGACGCGGTCGTCAGGAAGCACAAGCTCGATGCCGTCATCGCACCGACCGGAGGCCCGGTCTGGCCGACCGACCTGGCCAACGGCGATCACTTCACGGGCGGCTACTCGACGGCGTCCGCCGTGTCCGGCTATCCGCACATCACGGTACCGGCCGGACTCGTCTTCGGTCTGCCCGTTGGGCTTTCATTCTTCGCTGGAGCGTGGAGCGAGCCGACACTGATCAAGTTTGCCTACGCATACGAGCAGGCAACGAAGGCCAGGCGGGGACCGAAGTTCATGCCGACGTTGACGCTGAGGTAGGGGCGAGTGTGACCTTTCAGCCGGAATTGCGTTCGAGACTAGCGTTTATAGGTCGCGAGTCGCACTAGCCAAACACATCAAACCTGCGCAACGAGCGGTTTGGCCGGGTATTTCGCGAGCATCGGATCAACCGTCACGACTCGCAGATCATGCTCGATTGCTTGACACACCAGCATGCGGTCGAAGGGATCCTGGTGATGCGCCGCGAGCAGAACGAGCCGGGACACTGCCGATTCGTTGAGTGAAGGGATGCGTATCGAGCAGAAGCCTCATTGCTCGAAATCTCTCAGAACCTCTTCCGGCAACGGATCATCGAAGTCATCAGGCACGACGAACGATCCGCGCGCCAGCCCGAACGGTCTCGGTCGACGGACGACTTCGATGGGACGAATTTCGGCGATGGGTCGATCACGCTCGGTCACGACCAGCGTCTCCCCCTCGACCACTCGATG
>DASQGS010000121.1:0-1850 GCA_035632455.1 Thermoanaerobaculia bacterium
CGACGACGAAGTAACGACAGCTACGCGCCTCGGTCCCGCGCGGGACCGAGGCGCGTAGCTGTCGTTACTTCGTCGTCGGATCGGGGAAGACCACCGTGGTCTCGGCGTTGGCTTTCGGCCAGACGTTGAGGAGCTTGCCGCCGCGCCATTGGGCCATGACCGAGTGATCGAGCGAGTAGATGTTCTGGTTCGTGTACGGATCGCCGAGCGGGCCGGCCCAGTTGCCGAATTTGACCTTGCCGAACACGGTGGTCATGTCGGTCTTGAGCAGCGCCTGCCGGATGGCGTCGCGGTCGGCCTCGAGGTTGCCGGTGAGCTTCGCGCGCTTCATGGCGTCGACGATGATGTAGATCGCCGAGTAGCCCTCGACCTCGTGCTCCTTCGGATGGATGCCGTATTTCTTGTTGAACTTCTCGTAGAAGGCCTTGACCTTGGCATCGTTCGGATTGCCGGACCACGCCGCGGATGAGAAGACGTTGTCGCTCTGCGTGCCGAGCTGTTTGGCAAAGTCCTCGACACCGAAGCCGCCACCGAAGCCGACGAAGGCGCGCGGCTTGAGGCCGATCTCCTTGGCGTGCCGCGTGAGGAGGATGGCGTCGGTGGTGCTGACCGCGATGAGCAGCACGAAGTCGGGGTTGTTGGCCTTGACCTTGGTGACGATCGGCTTGAAGTCGAGCGTGTTCACCGGGTAGGCCTCGTCGTTGACGATGGCGACGTTCTTCGACTTGAGGAATTTCATCACGGAGTTGGAGATGGTCTTGCCGAACACGGTGTTGTCGTAGATGACGGCGGCCGACTTCGGCATCGCGCCAGGAACGTCGGTGATGAATTTGTTGAAGGCCTGCGGGTAGATCGAGCCGGTGGGGTTGTTGCGGAAGACCCACTCGAAGCCTTTGGCGGTGATGATGTCGGCTGACGGGTGATCGACGAGGTAGGGACACTTGAGGCGCTGGGCCACCGATGCGATCTCGACTGCCTGACCCGAGGCCCTGCCGCCGGTGAGGATCAGTACTTTCTCATCGGAGATGAGCTTCTCCGCGACCGTAGCCGCCAGCGTGTTCTTGGCCTGGTGATCTTCGACGATCACTTCGATCTTGCGGCCGTTGACGCCGCCGGCGGCGTTGATCTCCTCGACAGCGAGGGCGTAGGCCTTCCGGAACTTGTCGCCGAACGGCGCGTCGGGCCCGGTCATCGGCTGCGGCGCGCCGATCTTGAGCGTGTCGCCTGCCGCGAGGAGTGCGCCGGTGGTGAGGATTGCGAAAGCGAGGACGAGGAACGACACGAGGAACTTACGCATGATCAACCTCCGCTTGATTGCCTGGTCGCTTCCCAGGCCGTTTCAACTGCCGTGAAGGGTTGTCCGGACGAGGATGGAACGCGGAACGGAGACGATGGCGGGCATTGTAGCGCCCGGCGAGGCTTGCGGCTATTGCATGATCAAAAGGGAATGAGCACCATCGCTGAGGCGAGGAGGATCTGCCGCCCGTCCTGAATCGGAAGCTCGCGTCCCTCGACCGACGGCGGCAGCATTCCGTCCGGGACAACGAAGAGCAGCTTCGGCGGCTCGAGCTCCAAACCGACGACGTGGGGCTCGAATCCGCCGCTGCGGAGAATCGACGCTTCCTCCGCCGTGATCACGAGAGTACGCCGCGTTTCCGCGAGGAGGAGTTGGAGGCGGAACCAAACACCGTGCGCGTGTTTGACCCGACGAGCTTCCCAGCGCTGAATCTCCACGCGGGCGAGCATTTCGCGGAGGCGGCGGTGAAGGCGGTCGCTCGGAGTCACGGCCGCGAGTATACGAACCTCGGCAGGGCATGGCACGTGTTTCCGGCACGGTCCGCGCGAGTACC
>DASQGS010000122.1:0-13365 GCA_035632455.1 Thermoanaerobaculia bacterium
ACGAGATCCACACCGACAACGCCGCGGTCGTGAAGAGAGCGACCCGAGGAACGGCGGCATTGGGATCAATGGTGAAAGGCGCGCCGACAGCGCTCTCGGACTGCAGGCGCTGGGCATGGCTCCCATCGCCCTGCGCGTAGACGAGCCAGCCGTTCGCGAGATCGAAGTCGAGCACCGCCGAGTTGATGATCGTGCCGCCCGCCACGGCGTTGTTCGCGCCCGGCGCGATCGTTGCTGAGCGCACGCCGCCCTGGTCGCTCCACAGGACGAAGTCGTTCGAGCCGTCGAACACGGCCCGGATCTGATTCACGCGCAGAACCTGCGTGGCCACCGGAAACGGCGGCGACGTCGATCCGTTCGAGTTGATCCGCTTTCCAATGAGATCGTCGCGATCGGGCTGCGCGGCATTCGGCGTTGCCACGACGACGCAGAATCCCACCGGGTCGGCCACGGCGACGGCTGCGCCAGCAGCCTCGTTCGCCCCACCGACGCCGAAGCCGCTCTGCTGCACGACGCCCCGCACGTCGGTCAGCGTGGCGCTGTATCCCGAGCAGAAGCCGGAGACGATCACGACGGAGTCGGCGCGCGCGGCGATGAGCGGGGCCTTGCAGTTGTGCCCGGTCAACGTAGGCACCTCCGTCACAGGTCCGGCCGTGCCATCTTTTCCAACCAGCCGGATTCGGATCGTGGTGTCGGTTGCCCAGACGACGAGGAAACCGGCGCTCGTGGCCGCTGCGACCGGGCCGTACTTCACCGAATGATCGGGGTCGAGCGGGATGGCGAAGCGGTCGATCACGCCGCTCGTCCCGATTCGCGCGGCATACACGCCACCCAGCGCCTGATCCGATCGCCAGGCCGCGAGGGCCGTGGAGCTGCCGTCGCTCGCCAGCGCCAGATCCGTCTGCACAAGTGGCGATCCGCCGAGTGCCTGGGACGTGAATGGAATCGGCCCGGCGAATGCGGTGGTGCTAAGAAGGACGAGAGTCGTTGCAGCGAGCAGGATGCGTGTCTTCATGGCTCCAGGCTCCCGGCCGGATGGTCTATCGATTCCGGCCTGCGATTGTCCGGGCCGCCGGGCGGCGGCGCGGACCTGTCACAATCAAGAATACAGCCGGTGGAGAGCCTGTTCCTGTGATGCCGTGAACATTCCTGGTCAATTAGAAGGGGTAAAGAATGTCCGCCGAGTGGGCATGATTTCCCTCGGCTGCCCGAAGAATCTCGTCGATTCCGAGATCATGCTCGGCCAGTTGCGAGGCGACGGCGAGCGCTTCGAGATCACGGCTGACGTGACCGAAGCGGACGTCGTGATCGTCAACACCTGCGGTTTCATCGACGCCGCGAAGCAGGAGTCGGTGGACACGATTCTCGAGATGGCCGGTCGCAAGGGCAAAGGCCTCGAGCGCCTGATCGTGACCGGATGCATGGTGCAGAAGTACCGCACCGAGTTGCAGGAGTCGATTCCGGAGATCGACGCTTTCGTCGGGCTCGATCACCTCGAGAAGATCTCCGAGGCTGTGACCGGTGAGGTCGATGCCGCGCCGGTCCGGCGCAAGATGTCGGTGCGTCTTTACGAAGACCTGCCGCGCGTCCTCACCCACGGAACGTCGTATGCCTATCTCAAAGTCTCCGAGGGTTGCTCGAATCCCTGCACGTTCTGCGCGATCCCGCAGATGCGCGGCAAGTTTCGCAGCCGCACCATCGCTTCGCTTGTGCGCGAGGCCCGGCAGCTCGAACAGCAAGGCGTGAAGGAGCTTTGCCTCGTCGCCCAGGATACGACGCGCTACGGCGAGGACCTCGGCATGGTCCAGGGGCTGACGCAGCTCGTCAAAGGGCTTCTCGACGAGACCGGCTTCGCGTGGATTCGTTTCCTCTATGCCTATCCCGGCTCGATCGACTGGTCGCTCTTCGAGCTGATGGGCAGTGAGCCGCGATTCGTCTCCTACTGCGACATCCCGCTCCAGCACGTCTCCGCAAGCGTTTTGCAGACCATGCGCCGGCCGGGCGGACCGGCGGAGTACCGGGAGATGGTGACGCGGATGCGCGACCTGGTGCCCGACCTCTCGCTGCGCACGACGTTCATCACTGGACATCCGGGAGAGACGCCGAAGGAGTTCGGGGAGTTGTACGACTTCGTCGAATGGGCGCAATTCGATCAGATGGGAGCGTTCGTCTACTCCTCTGAGGACCATACGCTCGCGGCGAGGATGGAGAACATCCCGACCCGCAAGACCGCGGAGCGGCGGCGCGCGAAGCTGATGGAGTTGCAGCAGCAGGTCTCGCTCGAGCGCAATCGAGCCCGGATCGGGAAGACGTTCGACGCCATCATCACCGGCGTCTGCGACGAGACCGAGCACCTCCTCGAAGGACGCCTCGCCGGCCAGGCGCCCGAGATCGACGGACGGCTCTTGATCAACGACGGCATCGAGTCGATCCGCGAGATGCCGGCATTCGCGAGAGTCGAGATCACGGACGCGCATCCGTATGACTTGGTGGGCGGGGTCGTGGGATAGTCGGCGCGTCTTTTTCGCGGGAGAGTTGATCCGCAGATGACGCAGATGAACGCAGATTGGTGAAGGCATGATTCGCGTAATCTGCATAATCTGCGGATAACAATTCGTGCCGAGGTGTAACGTCTTCGTCGCAGGACCTCACTCGACGAATCGCCGGACGTAGGGTACGTTCCGTTCGTCAGCGAACGAGGTGATCCCGATGCCCACGACCCGCCGCGAATTTCTGCGCAGCGCTGCCATCGGCGGCGCGGCTCTCGTCATTGCCTTCGATAGCGCTCGCGATCTCTTTGCGATTGCCGGCGCCACGCAGGCTGCCGTGCCCTTCAAGCCCAACGGATGGGTGAGCATTGACTCCGGCGGTCAAGTCACGCTGACGATCGGCAAGTCGGAGATGGGTCAGGGAGTGCGCACGTCGCTGGCGATGATCTTAGCCGACGAGCTCGAGGCCGATTGGTCGCACGTCAATGTCGTTCAAGCGTCGCCGGGTCCCGGGTTCACAAGGCTCGGGACGGGCGGGAGCTGGAGTCTCGGCGGAAGCTGGAAGCCGTTGCGAGTGGCAGCGGCAACGGCGCGCGAGATGCTGGTCTCCGCCGCGGCGGCGCGCTGGAAGGTCGATCGCTCCGAGTGCAAGGCCGCGCGCGGCGCCGTGATCCACGTCCCGTCGAAGCGCAGGATCGAGTACTCGGCCCTGGTTGCGGAGGCCGCAAAACTGCCGGTCCCGTCCCAGCCCCCGCTCAAGGCACGCGCGGACTTTCGATTGATCGGCCAGCCGACCCAGCGATTGGACGACCGCGACATCGTGACCGGCAAGCCCGTGTTCGGCATCGATGCGCGTGTGACGGGGATGCTGTTCGCGTCCGTCGAGCGCACGCCCGCGCCGGGCGTGAAGGCAAAGCGCTGGGATGAGGCGAAGGCGCGCGCGGTCACCGGCGTGCGGGCCGTGGCACCGATCGCGTCGGGGATCGCCGTCGTCGCGGACTCGACGTGGGCGGCGATGCAGGGACGCGCCGGGCTTGCCGTCGAGTGGGACGAGTCGGAAGCGCTGGCGTTCGATTCCGATGCGCATCTTCGCCGTCTCGAGGAGGCGTCGCGCGAGCGCGGCTTCATCACGCGCTCCGAGGCCGCGCCCGTGGGAACCAGCCCTGTGGCGCGCACCGTCGAGGCGACGTACGTCTACGGTTTCTACGCGCACGCGCCGCTCGAGCCGATGAACTGCGTCGCCGACGTTCATGGCGATCGCTGCACGATCTGGGCACCGACGCAGTCTCCGAATTCGTTGCAGGAGCGAGTCGCTCATCTCCTCGGCGTGCCGGCTGGGAACGTCGAACTTCACGTGACGCTCATCGGCGGAGGCTTCGGCCGGCGGCTGGCGGTGGACTACGCGCTGGAAGCGGCCGAGCTCTCGCGTGCGGTCAAGGCGCCGGTGCAGATTCTCTGGACTCGCCAGGACGACATGCATCATGGGCATTTTCAGGCCGCGTCCGCGCATCACCTCAGCGGCGGAATCGATGCCGAGGGGAAGCTCGTGTCGTGGCGTCACACGAAGGCCGGCTCGTATCACAATCTCAACGGACCGCCGTCGGCCGAAGAGTTGAAGGACCTCGCCTATCACCAGGACAATTCCTGGGGCGTGTACGACGTCCCGTATGCGGTGCCGGCGATCGAGACCTCGTACGTCGCGGTCGGCCTTCCGGTGCGGCACGGGCCGTGGCGCGCGGTGTTCTCGCCGTCGAGCACGTTCGCGCGGGAGTCGTTCGTCGACGAGCTGGCGCACGATCGCGGCGCCGACCCGCTCGAGTTTCGCCTCGCCCTTCTGAGCGCGAAGCCGACGGTCAAGGCAGGCTCGCTCACGATCGATCGCCGCCGGCTGCGCCGCGTGCTCGAGATCGTGCGCGGGCGCTCCGGCTGGAGCACGCCGCTGCCCCATGGCCGGGGCCGCGGCGTTGCGTGCAACGTCTACGACGGCTCGACGCACATCGCCTACGTCGTCGAGGTCACCGTCGCCCGCAGCGGCTCGGTGCGCGTCGATCGCGTGGTCGCGGCCGTCGATTGCGGGCTCGTCGTCAATCCGATCGGCATTGAGCAGCAGATCGAAGGGGGCATTCTCTGGGGCCTGTCGATGGCGCTCAAGAGTGAGATCACGTTCAGCCATGGTCGAGCGAAGCAGAACGGCTTCGATGATTACGACATCGCACGCATGACCGACGCGCCGGTAATCCAGGTGCACATCGTGCCGAGCGCATTACCGCAACCATTCGGGATGGGTGAGCCGCCGGTGCCGCCGATTGCGCCCGCGATCGCCAACGCGATCTTCGCCGCGACGGGCAAGAGACTGCGGCGGCTGCCGATTCGAGCCGAGGACCTGCGCGGCATCTAATGACACATGCGGTCTGGACGCAGACGGTGGCCTCACGAGGAGCCCTCTGTGTCCTCTGTGTCTCTGCGTTGAGTGTCTCTTTGCCGCCAGTCCCCAAAAGAAGCATTCACCGCTGAGACGCAGAGGACGCAGAGAGTTCTTCGCAAGGTTGTGTCACTTCGTCTTCGGAGGCACATCGCGTCATTCCATGGCTCAAGGTGACGTGAGATCATCCTCTGTGTCCTCTGCGCCTCTGTGGTGAAGTGTCTTTCTCACCGAAGACGATGACCTTCATATGCACGACGATGATGCTTCCACCGCCGCTTTCTACGACAGCCTCGCAGCGCGGTATCACCTGATCTATGCCGATTGGGAGGGGAGCATCGCGCGCCAAGCCGCGGCGATCGATGCCATCGTGCGCGAGCGGTGGCCTGGCGCGAAGTCGTGTCTCGATGCCGCGTGCGGGATCGGCACTCAGTCCCTCGGCCTCGCCGCACTTGGATACGCCGTGACCGGCTCCGATCTCTCGCCTGCCGCAGTCGAGCGTGCCCGCCGCGAGGCCGCGTCGCGCGGCGTGGCCGCCGAATTCTCGGTGTGCGACATGCGGCAGCTCGCGGCACATCACCGCCACGACTTCGATCTCGTGATCGCTTGCGACAACTCCGTGCCTCATCTCCTCAGCGATGACGAGATCGTTGAGGCCTTCCGCCAGTTCAGGGATTGCCTCCGCACCGGTGGCGGATGCGTGATCTCGGTGCGCGACTACGACGCGGAGGAGAAGAGCGGCATTCAGATCAAGCCGCATGGCGTGCGCGTCGCCGGCGGCGTGCGCCATCTCGTGTTTCAGGTGTGGGAATTCAGTGGCCCGACCTACGAGACCACGTTCTATTTCGTCGAGGATCGCGGCGACGGAGATTGCTCCGTTCGTGCGTTCCGGTCCATGTACTACGCGATCGGCATCGAACGCTTGATGGAGCTGATGCGAGCGGCCGGATTCGCCGATGTGGTCAGGATCGACGGGAGCTTTTTTCAACCGGTCATCGCCGGCACATGGGTCGACACGAAGGCGTGAACGACGCGCCCGCGGCTTGAACGGCGCCCGTCTGCAAAGGGATTCCGTTTGACCTGCGGGAGCATCCCGGAGGAGAATCATTCGAATTCAAACGCGCGAACCAGAAACTCGATAAACAACGAGAGGATGAACATGCCAGAAAAGAGCAGCGAATCGAAGGGTGGAGGCAAGGGACTGTCCGCATTGGTCACTCCGAGCGCCGAGCTCGCCGCAGTCATCGGTCCTGAGCCGGCCCCCCGCAGCCAGGTCACGAAGAAGGTCTGGGACTACATCAAGGCCCACGGTCTGCAGGATCAACAGAACAAGCGCAACATCAACGCCGACGAGAAGCTGCGGAAGGTGTTCGGCGGCAAGGACCAGGTCACGATGTTCGAGATGACCAAGCTCGTGAACAAGCATCTGAAGGCGTAGCCGCCACCAACGCATTGCCGGAATTCGGGGCGGGCGTATTGCCCGCCCCCTTTCGTTTCGGGCCTGGCGAGTATGCGCCTCGTGTCATCCTGAGGCGGCGAAGCCCGGGAGGGGCGTGCGGGGAAGGATCCCCCTTGCGGTGATTCATCGGACCGATCGGACGGATCAGTCCGATCTTCGCACGAGATCCTTCGCCGTCTACGCGGCTCAGGCTGACACCGGTGCCTTGCTGGCCACCGACCACTGACCACTGCTCACTGCCGTCAACGCAGCCCGGTATCGATGCTGATGTCCAGCGTCGTTACAGCATTCGCGCTGATGGTGATGACCTTCGGGACGTCGGAGGAGCGATCGATTCCGGCTCCGCGGAAATCGATCGTGTAGCGCGCCGGGACGAGGTCGATGGAGTAGAAGCCGGAGGAATCGATGTCCACGGTGTGAAGCAGGTTCACCTTCGCTTCGTCGTAGACCAGGATCTTCCGGGCTGCGTATGCGGAGGGCGGAGTCGGGCAGGGATGATCCAGCGTCTCGACCGGGCAATTCGGACCGATGGTGACCATGCCCGAAAGCCGTCCGTGCGGCGTGGAGGCAGGATCGATAGGAGAGGTCGGGCTCTTGCCGTTGCAAGCGGCGAGCGCGAGGACGCCGGCAAGTACCGCGATCAGAAGGAGCGGACGGCGGAGCATTGGGAGATTGTAGCGCGATCTCTCGGGTGCGGTGTGTTCAGTGGTCAGTGGTCAGTGCGCAGTGGTCAGTGGTCAGTGGTCAGTGGAGCCGCGCAAGCATTTGTTCGTTCGTGGGGCCAACAGGCCACTGACAACAGACCACAGACCACAGACCACCGCTCACTTCTCCCCGATCGCCCGCGCCACCGCCTCGATCGTCGCGTCGATCTCGATCGTCCTGCCTGCCGGGACGTTCGCGAGGATGGCGTCGGGATCCTTCAGCACGTGGCCCGTGAGCACGCAGACGACGCGATCGCTGCGGTTGATCACGCCCGCGGCGCGGAGCTTGCGAACGCCCGCGAGCGTGCACGCCGAGGCCGGCTCGCAGCCGATGCCCGCCTGATCGATCTCGCGCTTCGCGGCCATCAGCTCCTCGTCGGTCACCTGAGCGACCACGCCGTGTGTCTCCGAGATAGCCGCGACCGCCTTGTCGTAGCTGACCGGATCGCCGATGCGGATCGCGCTGGCGATGGTCTCGGCCGCGACGCGGTGCCGCTCGCGGAAACCGCCGGCGAAGCTGAGGAAGAACGGATTCGCGCCTGCGGCTTGAATCGACGCCAGCCGCGGCATGCGCGTGATCCAGCCGCCTTCGTGCGCCTCGCGCAACGCCTTGCCGAACGCGCTCGTGTTGCCGAGGTTGCCAGCGGGAACGACGATCCAATGGGGCGCGTCCCACTCCAGGTCCTGCAGCAACTCCCAGACGATCGTCTTTTGTCCTTCGATGCGGAACGGGTTGATCGAGTTCACGAGATAGATACCGAGGCGGTCGCAGGCCTGGCGGACGAGAGTCATGGCCGCGTCGAAATCGCCGCGGACCTGCAGGCACAGGGCGCCATAGGCGAGGGTCTGCGCCAGCTTGCCGGTCGCGACTTTGCCCGCCGGGACGAACACTACCGCACGCAAACCTGCCTGCGCGGCGTACGCGGCGAGCGACGCGCTGGTGTTGCCGGTCGAGGCGCAGGCGATGGCGCGAGCGCCCACGCGTCGCGCTTGCGTGACCGCGACGGTCATCCCGCGATCTTTGAACGAGCCGGTCGGATTCTCGCCTTCGTGTTTGAAGAAAAGCGCGTCGACGTCGCCCGCATTGGCCAGCGATTGGCGATAGTAGAGGCGCGTCGCTCCCTCGGGGTGCGTGACGATGAGCGCGGGATCGGCGTCCATCACCGCTTCGCGAAATCGCCAGACGCCGCTCCGATCGATCTCGGCTCGGCCCGCGCGACGGTCATCGAAGAGCGATGTGGCGAGCCGCGCCGCCCATCCGGCCTCGCGCTCCAGGCTGAGGAGATCGCCGCAGTCGCACGTGTAGCGAACCTCGGTCGCGTCGTAATGCCGCCCGCAGCGGATGCAAGCCAGCCACTCGCCGGTCTTGTTCGTCATGCGGGACGGACTCCTTTTCGCGCGATCGGTCCGGCGTGGATCGTGCTCGCGATCTCCGCGAAGGCCCGCTGCATCGCCTCGGAGCAAGAACGCGCGGACGATTCATCCGCGGCGATGGCGAAGATCGTCGGCCCCGATCCGCTGATCGAGCAGCCGAGCGCACCGTTGTCCAGCGCGGCCTTCTTGACCTCGGCGAAGTGCGGGATGAGCCTGGACCTCCGCGGCTCGGCGTATCGATCGTCGAGCGCGCGGCGGACGAGCGCGCCATCGCCGGTCGCGAACGCATGCGCCAGCGCGGCTGTGTGCGCCATCTGGCCGATCCACGCCGCGCGATCCCAGTGCTCCGGCAGCAACGCTCTCGCGGCCTTGGTCTCGATCCTGACGCTCGGCGTGACAAGCGCCACCCACCATGCCGTTGGCGATGGAATCGCGATCACGTCGATCGGGTCGACAGACAAGACGAGCGTCAGCCCGCCGAGCGTCGATGGCGCGAGGTTGTCGAGATGCCATCCCGAGACTACCGACTCTCCGGCCAGCGCCGCCTTCAAGATCTCCTCGGATGACGGCTCGACGCCTGCCGCGAGTGCCGCCGCGTACGCGCCCGCAACGCTGCTGGCCGCGCTCCCGCCGAGCCCGCCGGACAGCGGCAAGCCCTTCTCGATCGAGACGATCACGTTCTCGCGCCGCCCGGCATTGCGCAGAAATGCCATCGCCGCCAGGTTCGCCACATTCGCTGCCGGATCACGCGGCACGAGCTCCGCATCACGCCCCGTTACGGCATCGACAGCCGACGGCCCGTCCGTCAGCGCGACAGACACACGATCGCCGATGCCCTCGACCGCAAGGCCGAGGACGTCGAATCCCGGTCCAACGTTTCCGATTGAGCCGGGAGCAAATGCAGAAGCGATGGTCATGGCTGAGTCGCCGCTCGCCGCGGATCGCGGATTATTTACGAAACAGGGCGGGAAAGCATCAGCGGCCGGGCCCTGCAAAGCTCGGACTACGGTTGCCTGAACGCGCGGTCATAGCCCGTCATCTCGACGTAGCCCTGGCCGGAGACTGCGGTGTTGCCGAACGTGCCGCTGGCGTCGGCCGCGCCTTCCCAGTAAGTCACGCGCGTCGAGCTCTTGGTGATCAGCTCCTGATTCTCGACGAGCGGGCGCAGGACCAACACAATCCGAAAGGCGGGGATGATGACACGCCATCCCATCGGATACGTCGCGTTGCTCTCAGGCGAGTGCCACCGACCGAGGACCTCGACGTGCATCTGATCGTGCGTCAAGTGAATGACGGAGCCGTCGCTGTTGATGATCGAGCCCGACGAGGTCATGTCCGGTGAGCCATCGGTGCGGCGGATTTGGTAGAGCATCAGCTCGGTATCGTTGTTGAGCTGAATCGAGAACCAATCCCAGCCTTGCTGTGACTCGCGTAGGGCTGACGAACCGAATTCGTGGTCCATCCAGGCCAGACCGCGGCAGTGCTCGCGGCGCCCGTCCGAGGTGAGAGTGCCGGTGATCTCGAGGCGCGTCATCGAGTAATAGTGGGAGGCGTAGCCTTCGCCTGCGGCCTTGATGCTGATGCCATTCTCGCCGTGAATCGCCGGCGGTTTCGCAGCGCGAAGGACCAGGTCGATTCCGTCGGAGGCCTCTGCGGCGAGGAGATGCCAGGAGCCGTCATTCATCGTGGTGGCACTCCAGCTCTCGTTGAACACGCCGAGGTGACCGGCTGCCGACGCCGCGGTAAATGGCGACACGCGATTCAGCCTTTCGTAGTACCGGAATCGCTTTCCATCGACGTCGGTGAGCGCAAAGTGCGCGAGGGCGAGATTGTGAAGATCCCAGCGCGTCGCCGCAGGCACGGACGGCGGCACGACGCCGACGCGGAAGAACGTCAGCTCGAATCCCCACCGATGACCGCTCTCTGTGGTGAGATGTCCGGTGTAGTACCACCACTCGGTGCGGTACTCATCATGCGTGCCGTGATCGCGGGGGAACTCGAATGTGTAGCCGGGGAGAGCGGGGCGGAAATCGGCGGCGGTGGTTTTCGCCGGCGCGAGGATCAGGAGTAGGGCGAAAAGAAGAATGTTGAATGTTGAATGTTGAATGTTGAATGGTGAATGGAAGCGCGCTTCTTGTCGTGAGCTCACTGGTGTCATCCTGAGGCGGCGGAACCCTCGAACAGTCAATTCAACATTCAACATTGAACATTCAACATTCAACATTCGCGTTTGCCTCTCGCCCGATTCCCCATCCACCCGAGCGTATAATACCGGCTTCTATGGCTGAGCAACCGGTGGGCTCGCAGGCGCGATTCAGGACTGCGGCGGCGGAGTCGAGCATCCCCATCGACGCCGATGATTTGTCGGTGCTCGCCAAGCGTTACACCGACCAGGGGATGTACGACGAGGCCATCCATTTGTACGAGATGGCGGAGAAGCTGAAGCCGGGATCGGTGAGCCTCAAGATCAACCTCTCGCGCGTGCTCGACCTCAAGAAACAGGCCGAGGAGTCGCGCTACCGCGTCGTCCACCAGGAAGTCCTCGCGCGGCGCGGGCGCGACGAGATCGATTCCTCGCAGTATGCCGGTCTCGCGCAGTACTACATGGCCAAGGACCAGACCTCCAAGGCCATCGAGCTCCTCGAGATCGCGAAGCTGAAGACTCCGAACAACTACCGGCCGTTCGAGATCCTCGGTCGTCTCTATTACTCGGAAGGGGAGTGGGAGGCGGCGCACGATGAGATTCAGCAGGCGCGCAAGCTCAATCCCTTCGACCGCGGCTTGGCCGAGCTCTCCGGCAGGATCGAGTTCGAGCTGAAGAAATTCGACAAGGCCCTCGACGATTTCATCGACGCATTCCTCCTCTCCACCGATCAGAAGGGCGACAGCACCGAGCCGGTTCGCCGGATGATCAACACTCTGAAGCGCGTCCACAGCATCGACAACAAGGACCTGAACGCCAGGATCCGCGATCGGGTCGAGCATCTTCAGCTCTGCACGGAGCGCCTGGAGCTCCGCAAGGAGAATCTCTTCCGTCTGGAGAACAAGAAGGGGCTGAGCGCGATCAATCAGAAGCTGACGCGCGATGCCGAGAAGCGCGAGAACCTGCTGCAGACCGCGCTCGACCTTCGCAACCTCGCGGTCTTCCAGCACATGAAGGACGAGCAGATCTTCCGCCTCTCACGGTTCGCGCGGGTGCAGAACATCAAGGCCGGCGAGAACGTGTTCCGCGAGGAAGACCGCTCCATGGATTTCTACGTCGTCAAGAGCGGTGGTTTCGAGATTCGGAAGGAGACGCCATTCGGACCGCTCATCCTGGCTTCGCTCGGCCCCGACAACATCTTCGGCGAGATGAACTTCATCGACCGCACCCATCGCTCGAGCGATTGCGCGGCAACGGGGTCGTCGGCCTGCTACACGTTCTCGTTCAGCGCTCTCGATCAGATCATGGACGAGGACAAGGAGATGGCGGTCGGTCTGCACTGGGCCTTCTGGCGCTCGCTGACCGAGAAAGTGCGCGACGCGAACGAGCAGCTCAAGCTCTTCTTCCAGGAGGAAGCGAAGAAGGGCTCGGGCCGCAAGCGGGTCGAGGGGAAGCGCGAGATGCAGGAGGTCACGGTCAAGTCGGAAGACAAGGTCGACCTCTTCCGGGAGCGCGGGCTGTCGGCCGCGGAAATGAAGCTGCTGGCGACGTTCTCCACCGAGGAGCGCTTCCGCGACGGCTCGATGGTGTTCCGCGAGGGGGAGAAAGGCGACAAGCTCTACATCGTCCTCGACGGCCGCGTGCGTATCTCGAAGTTCATCCCCGGCGTCGGCGAAGAAGCGCTGGCCGTGCTCGACCGCGGCGATTTCTTCGGCGAGATGGCCCTGATCGACGACAAGGCCCGCTCAGCCGACGCCAAGGCTCACGAGGGCGATGCCACGGTGCTGTCGATCGACCGGGCCACGCTCAACGAGATTCTCTCGATGGACCCCCACGCCTCGCTGCAGTTCCTCACCCTCCTCTGCCGCATGATCAGCCGCCGCCTGCGCGAGATCAACGACAAGATCGTGCAGTGGAAGTACATGGCCGGGGCGTTCTGAAGTCTCCCGCCGTCTACGTCTCTCGCCGGAACCGTTCCTCGATCCTCGCCGGCTGACTCGGCGCTGTTTCAAGCTCGCGGACGAGATCCCCGATGGTCTTCTGGGCGAGTGCGTCGCGCGTGGTGGAGCCGATCAGATCGAACAGGCTGGCGACGACGGCTCGGTCGTCGGACTCGTCGGCGATCTCGGGGATGGCGCGATGGCTGCTTTCCATCTGCCTGACCACCTCCTCCACCGTGATCTGGTCCGGATCGCAGCCGGGGATGAGTCCGGGCGGATTCTCGCCAGTCTCGTTTAGCAGCTTCCCATCGCGGAGCCTACTGGCGATGCGAAGCATCTGCGAATCCGTGGCGCCGAAGCGTAGAGCGAGCAGATCGGCTGACGGTGCCTCCTCCCGCTGCACGAAGCGGCGCGATACGTCGATCAGCGCGCGCAGAGCGAAGTACACGTCGAAGCGTGGCTCATCGGTGGCTTGTTGTCCGGACGCGCGGAGCAGGCTGTAGAGGCGTTGATGAATGTAGCTGATCTCCACTCCGAGGAGAATCACGATCCACATCGCTTCCAGCGCCAGCAGGAAGATCACGATCAGGCCGACCGTGCCGTAGATGAGGTTCAGACGCCCGCGGAAGAGCCAGTCGGCGTAGATGCCGAATCCGTAGCGCACCAGCCAGAAGAGCACCGCCGCCACGACTCCGCCGACGAGAGCGGACCGGAATCGAACCTGCGTCGACGGGACGAACCAGAACAGCGTGGTGAAGGCGATGCACAGGACGACGATCGGCCCGAGTGCGATAAGGAAGTCTTGCCGGAGAAATGTACGAAGGTAAGGATTCT
>DASQGS010000123.1:0-5760 GCA_035632455.1 Thermoanaerobaculia bacterium
GGCCGCGTGCTCGGCCACATACGTCGCGGCGCCACCGTACTCGCCGCCGAGAGCCAGGCCTTGCAGCAGGCGAAGGGTGACCAGGAGGATCGGAGCGAGGATGCCCACCGCGGCGTACTTGGGCAGCAGGCCGACTGCGAACGTCGAGAGACCCATGACCAGGATGGTTACGAGGAACGTGTACTTGCGGCCGACGAGATCGCCGATGCGCCCGAAGAAGATCGCGCCGAACGGCCGCACCAGGAAGCCCGCGGCGTAGGTGGCGAAGGCGGACAGCAGCGCGGCGGTGTCATTCCCTTTGGGGAAAAAGAGTGCAGCGAAGAATGGTGCGAGCGTGGCGTAAAGGTAAAAGTCGTACCACTCGAAGACGGTTCCCACCGATGACGCGATGATCACTCGGCGCTCTTCCGCTCTCGTGATGGTTCGTTCACCGGGGCCGAGAACGACTGCATCAGTACTCATTCAGTTCCTCCCTTTCTGTCGGTCGATGTCGGTAAGAAAACTCTAGGCCGGACAAGCCGGACCCAACTGGCTCGAACAATACGACCCGGACTGGTGAACCGTGACGAGGCGCCTGGCGCTGCAAGATGGGCGGCGGGATGACCCCCGAGGCTCTCGTCAGATGAAGCCGTTATGACGTTGCGCCATAGCGTCGAAGAAGTGCGAGGGAATGTCAAGAACCATTAACACCTTTCGCCGGAGCCGGCAGGCGGACGCGGCTAGGTGCCGCTGATCAAACCTTGACCATCATGGCGCCCGCAGCCTGAGTCCGGCCGGTCGAAAGTTGCAGGACAGGGCCCGGAAATCCTTTGATATCCATGCTTTTCGCAGATTCGCCGCCCGAGGGCGGCCGTCCCGGCGGCAACCGCGGGGCGCGCGACTACCGCTTCGTCCGCGCGACGGGTGGCCGAGCGGCGACTGACACCGCTTTCTCCTCTTCCAGCGGAACATAGGGAATGAGCCCCTTCCGACACGCAACTTCCTGAATCTCGCGCGGCAGTTGGCGCGCATCGCCGATCAGGCCGTCCACTTGAATGAACCATGCCAACGGGTTGTCGCCGATCATAGACGGGAGCGTCCAAGCCGGATCCATCTCCCGGATGTTCAGCAAATCGATGATCTTTTTCGATTTCGAAGCCGCACTTGTCTTGCTGATCCCGAAAGCCGAGGCGAGCTCCGCGGCCGTCATGGACGGCGTTTGTGTCCTGTCGAAAAGGAAGTTGACCCGCCCCAGCGTGTACAGAATCGCACAGGCCCAACCGGCCGGCGACCCGCTGGCGAGCGGAGACGGTCGCTTGCGGCTCAACGCCGCCGCAAGGGACCTGGCCAGCTCCGCGTACTCTTCATTCAGATGCGCCGCACAAACGTCATTCGTCGCGCCGACGATCCACTCGTAGGTCTCGAGCATCGCCGCCGGAACCTTCAGACTCGCAGTCATGGACTCGATTGTAAGCCACGATTGCGCACGGACCGCGGCCGCCCCCCGCGTGGCCGCACTTAGAAAGTGCGGTCACCCGCGGTGTACTGGCCAGAAACCCGCCCACGTGAACCCGCGCGGGCGCTAGTAGGAAAGTTGCCAGGGAAACTCACCCGGCGAGGACGAAGGTGGCGGTGGCGCGGCCGCCGTGGTTTGCGCCGGCATCTGCGAAACGACCAACATCGCGAGAATCGGGATCAATACGAGGAATCGCATCGGCGTCTCCTTTTCTTGTCGTGCGATTCGAGCGTAGCATCGGGTCCCTTGCCCCATGGTCAGGGTCGCGTCAGGAAACGGTGGAGAATCGGGAACGGGTGTTAGGTGGTCATTTTCGCCGCAACCAACGTTTCGACCGCGCGAACATCTCCCACGCTCCGCACTTCCATGCGAATGCCGCGCCCCTCGGCGTACTGTGGAGCACTCTCGACAAGCGCCAGAACCGCGGCCGGCAGTCCGCCGTCTCTCGCCGCTTGAACCGCTTTCTCGCCGAGGACGATGCCGGCCAGAAAGTATCCGCTCTGCGGCGTAAGGTAGACCACGATCCGCTTCTCCTGCTTGAGGCGCAGCGACCATCCGTACTTCGCTCCCGCGAAGTTCCACTCCTCCGCGATCGGCGGGTAGAGGTCACGAACATGCGCAATGATCTGCTGCCAATGCCTGGCCGCCTTCCCGAGGACGCGCATCACCTCGGATGGCTCGGGACATCGGGTCTTGTCGTCGAATGCGCTCAGCGCCACGTCGATCTCCTCCTTGCAAACGAACGCTTCAAGGATGAATGCCTCTACAATCGGCCTCCGCGAAAGGAGACCACATGATTGCCGCGGCCGTCTTTCTACATCTGTTTGCCATGCCCGCCGATGTGCCCGTGCTCACCTACATCCCGAAGCATGAGGAGCTGAAGTACACATTCGGCGGCGCCGCGCCGGCGCATCACATCAAGCCGGGGACGCGCATCGTCTCGTGGAGCGAGGACTGCTTCGACGGGGCGGTGAAATCGCCGGGCGACCTGCCGACGAAGGTCGTGCCTCCCGGCCACGACAATCCTCAGACCGGTCCGTTCTTCATCGACGGCGCGGAGCCGGGCGACACGGTCGCGATTCACATCAACAGCCTCGAGCCGGCTCGCGACCACGGCATTTCGTCGTCCTTTCCCGGCTTCGGCGCGCTCAACGGCACGGATCGCACCGCCATGCTCGGCCCCGACCTGCCGGAGAAGGTCTGGTTCTACGACGTCGATCGCGCCAAGGGCGTGGCCCGGACGAAATCGCTCGACGGGAAGTCGTCATGGGAGGTGCCGCTGGCTCCGTTCCTCGGTTGCCTCGGCGTCGCGCCCTGCAGCGGTGAAGTCCGCTCGACCATCGTTCCCGACTCGTTCGGCGGCAACATGGATTGCCCCGAGGTCCGCGCCGGCAATACCGTCTACCTCGGCGTCAATGTTCCCGGAGCGTTGCTCTCGTTCGGCGACGGCCACTACGCCATGGGCGACGGCGAGATCATCGGCACGGCCATCGAAGGCGCGATGAATGTCGACATCACCGTCGATCTCATCAAAGGCCGCCGGACGGAATGGCCGCGCATCGAGAATGCGGAGTCGATCATGACCGTCGGCGCCGGCCGCCCGCTGGAAGACGCCGCGCGTATCGCGTTCAAGGAGATGGTCCACTGGGTCATCGACACCACCGGCCTCTCCGAAATGGATGCCTACGAGTTCGTCTCGCAGAATGCCAGGAGCCCGATCATTCAGATGGTCGATCCCGAGTACACCGTTCTAGTCAAGATCGAGAAGAAACGCCTTCCGGCGAGAGTGGCCGTTCATTGAAGGATCTCAACGATAGGGGCGGCGAAAGAGCTCACAACCAAGGGTATCTTTCGCCGAAAGCCATCCCGTAGCGCAGCCGCTCAGCTCTGCGGCGTTGGCGTCGTCTCCGTCGCCTCCGAGCCCGAGTGCCGTCCCACGATCCGCTCGATCAGCGCCACGCGCGCGAGCAGCTCGGCCTGACCGCGCAGGATGGCCTCGATCTCCATCTCCGCCTTCAGGTTCACCTGATAGTCGTTCTCGGCCAGCAGCTTGTCCTTCGACGCCTGCCGGTTCTGGCTCATCATGATCACTGGCGCCTGAATGGCGGCCACGGTCGAGAGCGCGAGGTTCAGCAGGATGAACGGATAGGGATCGAAGTCCGTGAACTTGACGACGTTGATGGCCATCCAGACAACCATCACCAACGCGAAGATCATGATGAACGGCCACGACCCGCCGAAGGATGCCACCCGGTCGGCGATGCGCTGGCCGAGCGTCAGGCGGTCTTCCTCCTCCTCGAGCACGTTGCGAGAGACCTGGCGTGACATGAGCTCGTTGGTCTGGCGCAGCCGCTCGCCCATCTCGGCGAGGATATGAAGGACGGCTCCGGGATTCTTGTTGACGAAGTCGGCGAGGTCGTCGCGGTCGAGGCGGAACAGCCGCGAGGGCTTGGTGGCGATGGCCGTCGCAGAGCGCGGAGCGCCGTCGAACACGGAAAGCTCGCCGAAGTACTGGGTCCGGAACAGCGCCGCGAGACGCACCCGCGCCTTCCCTTCGCCGTACCAGATCTCGACCGACCCTTCCTCGATGATGAAGAGCGAGCTGCCATCATCCCCCTGCCGGAAGATGACGTCGCCCTCGGCGTAGTCGATCTCCTCGAGCCGCTTCGCCAGCGCCGCGAGATCCTCCTCTGCCAACGATTCGAACAGCGGGATATTCGCCAGCAACTCCTGTCGGCTCATCGACTCAGTTCCTCTCGGTTACACCGTCGCCGGTCGCAGCGCCGGGCGCGGCGCCGGTTCGGTTTCAGGCGCCGCAGCGCGATCGGCCAGAGTGGGCGTGGCCAGAAGACATCCGAGGAAGAAGGCCGTGATCAGCGTGAGAGTCGCGTCGGAGTAAGCCTGCGCGGAGACCATGAACTCCACGACGTTTGCGGCAAAGATTCCGAAGAGCGCAACGCGCACGAGTTGCGTGGAGTGCGGCTCATCGACGAACGACGTGATTAGCAGGAGAAATCGAACGAGCACGAAGACGAAGATTGCCGCGGCGATGAGTCCGGGAAGGCCGAGCTCGACGGCGAGCTTGCCGAGGCCGCCTTCCTGCCAGCCGACATTCTCGTCGTGGCCGAGAAGATGGCGGACGCCCTGGGTCGCCGTGCCGAGGCCTGCGCCCATCAGGCCGAACTGGCTGATGGTCTCGATCACCCCCCCTTCCAGTCGCTCGAAGACCTCCTGCCGGGACGTCGCCGCCCCCTTTGCGTACACGCTCGACTCTTCGTTCGACGACACCTTCTGTACGACCATCGTAAGCGCCGCGCCGACGAGCACGAACGAGACGAACTGCGTGATCGTGAGGCGCCGCAGATAGCGCCAGAGGAACACAAGCCCGAAGACGGCCACGGTGTAGAACGCCTTTCGCCGGCCGCTGATGAGGCAGTTGAAGAAGCCCCAGGCCGCGAAGCCGATCCACGGAAGCGCGCCGGCCAGGTTCTTCCGAAGAGCCATCGTGATCCCGATGATCGTGAGCGTCGCGGCGTGCCATCCCATGATGTCGGGGGCCCTGTAAAAACCAGACAGGATGCGGATCTGCAGGCCCGGCAGATACCGGATGTAGCCTTCGGGCAAAGCCACCATGCCGATCGCGGACCAGTTTACGTGCATGAGCTCCAGCGGCCCGCCGATGAGCATGATCGACGTCACGACGGCATAGAAGAGAAAGAAGTCGAAGAGGTGCTTCTCCGACTGCATGAACGTAAATCCAATGACCACCGCCGGCACGGGCGCGAGATACGTGAAGAGACTCAGCGCCGGCACCTTCCAGAACTCGACTCCGTACGTGAACAGCCCGTTGACCGCCGCCAGCACCAGGAAAAAGAACAGGAGAACGCCCGCGGCGTATACCCGCGAGAAACGCTGGGTCAGGATTCGTGCCGACTCCTGCAACTGCTTCTGGGCGGCGAACAGGATGACCGCGTAGACCAGCACGATGGTCATCGACATCGCGACCGGCGTCCCGGGTGTCATCTTGCGCGCCGGGTCCTGAAGAACGCCGCACAGGACAGCCATGTACCAGCCCTTCCGCCAGTCGGCCAGAGCGACCGACATCGAGACCAGCAGAAGGCCGAAGAACAGGATGGTGACCATAGGCGATGATCAGTTTAGCGTAAAGGAGCGCGGCCGTCCCGGCCGCAACCGCGCTCGAGACGACCGCCCGATCGTGTCATCCTGAGCCGGCGAAACCCCGGAGGGGTGAAGCGCGGCGAAGG
>DASQGS010000124.1:0-3914 GCA_035632455.1 Thermoanaerobaculia bacterium
GCTGACGATCGGCTATCCAAACACCATCGATGAAAAGAAGCTCCTGCGCGCGGGCGGCGCCCAGGACGCGCTGGAGAATCTCGAGCCGGTGGTCGATGAGAGCGAGGTGCGCGAGCTGCAGCGGCAGGTGCATCACGTGCACGTGAGCGAGTCGCTGATGGACTACCTGATGACGATCGTTCAGACGACGCGCGCGCACGCCGAAGTCGCCCTCGGCGTGTCGACGCGTGGCGCCCTGACGTACTTCAAGGCTTGCAAAGCGATGGCGATGGTCCACGGCCGCGACTTCGTGATCCCCGAGGACATCAAACGCCTCGCCGGGCCCGTGCTCTCGCATCGCATCCTGCTCAAAGACCGCCGCGTGCTGCGCGGCGACTTCTCCCCCGAGGGAAGGTTCATTCAGCGGATTGTGGGAGAGGTGGCGGTACCTCGATAGAAGCGGAATGTTGAATGTTCAATGGTGAATGTTCAATGTTGAATTGAATGCACTCACGCAAAGGCGCGAGCGGCCTTCGTCATGATGGATACGACCATCAGAGCTCGCGTTCCCGCGCTTCGCGCCCTCGCGTGAGCGGCTCTTCGATCTCGGCGCATTCAACATTCAACATTCAACATTTAACATTCAACATTTAACATAATTTAACATTCAATATTTGGTCTTGCTGTTGATAAGAACGACGATGCCCTCCCCCCGACCCGCCTCGCCCTCATTCGCCTTTAACGGCGTTGTCCGCTTCACGAAGATCGGCACGGGGTACCTCGTCTTTACCTTCGTCATCGGCTTCGCGGCGCTCAACACGGGCAACAACTCGCTCTACATCGGCCTGACGTTCATGCTCGGCTGTCTGCTTCTTTCCGGCATTGCGTCGAAGGGAGGGCTGAAGCATCTCGAGATGGAGCTCGTGGGCGTGGAGGATGCCTGGGCCGGGCGGCCTGCCGAGGGAACGTTGCGCATCACGAATCGATCGCCGATCTGGAGCGTTCGCGATGTCGTCGTCACCTCGGAGGATCTCGCCGAGCCGCTCTTCTTCACGCTCGTTCCGCGGCGGAGTCATTGCGAGGGGCGGGCGTCGTTTCTGTTCCTTCGTCGCGGAGAAGTCGAGCTCAAACGCGTCGATCTTTACACGCGATATCCCTTCGGCTTCTTCCTCAAGAAACGGCGCGTGCGGCTCTCGGGCAAGCTCGTCGTCTATCCGGAGCTTCTGGATGACTCGTTCGCCCGCGAGCGATTCCGAAACGTCGACGGCGATGCCACCGGCGCGAACCGCCCCGGCCCTGGCACAGAAGTCCTCTCGTTTCGAGATTACACGCCGGGCGATTCGCTTCGCCAAGTTTACTGGAGAAAGTCGGCGAGCCTCGGGCGGTGGATCACGAAGCAGACCGAGCTCGAGGCCGCGCAGGCGGTGCATGTGGTCGTCGATCCGTACCAGCCGCCGGGCGCCTCGGAGGAACAGTTCGAGCGGATGATCAGCGAGGCGGCGACGTTCATCCACGAAGCCATCGAGCGCGGCATCGAGGTGATCCTCTCGCTGCCGCGCACGAACCTCCATGCGCGAGATGCCGAGGGCGCGCGGCCGATGTTTCACGCCCTGGCGCTGCTCGAGCCCGCGCACGAGCCGCTCTTCCATCCGCTCGATCGCTCGACCACTGTGTTCGCCGTTCGGAGGGCCGATGAGCCCAAGAGCGCGTGAGGTCGAGACCCTTCTGCTGACGATGTTCGCGGCGGTGCCGCTTTACGCGACGCAGACGATCTCCGCCACGCCGTTGCTGATCTTTCACACGGTCATGGCCGGAATCGCCTTGCGCGTCGCTTTCGGCAAGAGCCCGGAGCTCATCCCGGCGCAGATCATGCGAACGCTCGCCCTGATGTACATCGCTTTCTACGTCGTCGATGCGGCGATGCTGTCGCACAGCGCGATCGCGGCCTCGACCCACCTCGTACTCTTCATCGCGGTCTATCAGCCGATCGAGTCGCTGCGCGCCGACAACCGCGCCCAGCGGCTCCTCACGACGTCGCTGATCTTCATCGCCAGCATCGCGACGTCGACGCACATCTCGATCATCCTCTACGTTCTCGCGTTCGCGTTTCTGATGCAGCGGCAGCTCATGTCGCTGAGCCATCAGCAGAGCATCCGTTCCGTCGGTCTCGATCTCGCGGAGCCGCCGTCGGCGAAGGCCGCAGCCTTCTATCTTTGCGGGACGGCGCTTGTTGGCGCGCTGCTCTTCCCGCTGCTGCCGCGCATTCGCAATCCGTTCGTTCAAGGTGTTGCCGGCGCTCTCAACAGCGCCAGCACCGGCCTTTCGGATTCCATCGATTTCAATCAGCCGCGCACCGGCTCGACCGATCCCGCCGTCGTCGCGCGAGTCTGGATGGGGCAGGAGGCTATCCCGCTGTTCACGCCGCTGCGGCTCCGTTCGTCGGTCTACAACCGATTCGTTAGCAACGAATGGCAGCAGGGCGGGCATTACTTTCTTCCGGCTCCGGTGCGGAACGGCGTGTATCAAGTCGCGCAGCCGTCGGGCTTCACTCGCCAGGCGACGATTCAGCAGCGCTTGATCATTCCCGGCGGACGATTGTTCCTGCCGGTCGGAACTTGGGGCGTTGGCAGCAGCCCGCAGGTTTATGAGACGCCAGCTCGCGATGTGTTCTCGTTGGGGCAGTCGCGCCGCGATCTGATCAACTACGAAGTGACCCTGGCGCGATCGACCCGCCCGCTGCGCGAGACGACGGCCGGGGTCACGAATTACCCGGTGACGCCGGAGGTCGCGGCGCTGGCCGATCAGATCGCCGGGAGCAAGACCCGCGATCCGATGAGACAGGCCGCGGCGATCGAGCGCTATCTCGCCACGCGCTACGAGTACATTCCGGACCCTTCGAAGCTCGGCCACACGATGACAGTGGACGAGTTTCTGCTGAAGGAGAAGCGCGGTCACTGCGAGTATTTCGCGGCCGGGATGGTTGCGCTACTGACGGCTTTGAACGTGCCGGCTCGCATCGCCGGCGGTTTCTACGGCGGGCAGTTGAATCCTTTGACCGGCTATTTCGTGATCCGTCGCGAGGACGCGCATGCGTGGGTCGAGGTGTGGAACGGCGAGCGGTGGGAGACGTTCGATCCGACGCCGCCGCTGCTGCGACCGGGCAACACGCAATCGGGGCTGCTCCGCGCGTACGCCTCGGCGCTCAGCGAGTCGGTGAATTATTTCTGGGATCGCTACGTGCTGACGTACGGCCTCGGCGATCAGATCGCTTTCGCTGCCGAGCTGATCAATCGCGCCAGGGCTGCGTCCGAAGCGATTCGTGAAAGCGCCGGCCGCGGGCTGCGATTTGCCGCGTCACGCCGGATTTTCATGCCCCTCGGCGTGGCTCTTGCGGCCGCCGCTGCCACGCTCTTTCTCTTGCGGCGAAGGCGTCCGATGTTTGATTTGCTCGCCGGCCACCTTGGCCGCCTCGGAATCGATGTCGATGCCTCAACGACGATGCAGGAGGCACTCGATCGCCTCCGCGCACGGAGCCCCGAGGCGGCCGCGGAGCTCGAGCCACTGATTGAGCTCTACGAAGCGGAGGCCTTCTCAGGACATCCGGAGCCGAAGCGCCGGTCGCAGTTGCGACGAAGACTGGCCGAGCTCGCGGCGGGCTAGGAAGCGGCGGAGGGTTGCATCAGGTACGGCCGGTGCTTCGATCAGCTTGTTTGCTGTAGTGCTCCACGATGACGTCGTGCAGCCCTTGCACCGTGGCGTTCTTCGCTTCGAGGTCTGCCAGACGGCCGTATTTTCGAATCGTTTCGCCGGTAACCGGTCCGATCGACGCCAGCAGCGCTCGTGCGAGAAGGCGTTCTTTCTCGGCGGGGGTCAGTTTGTCGAAGAAGTGCTTGACGGTCGACGAGCTGGTGAAGGTGATGACGTCGATGGCATCG
>DASQGS010000125.1:0-12681 GCA_035632455.1 Thermoanaerobaculia bacterium
CGCCGGGAGAGGGTTTCGCGCGGCGGCTGTGCATGTAAAGGGTTACGGCTTCTTGTCTCCCGGCGGGGTCGCCGGTTTCTTCACCGGCTTCGGAGGCGGCGCCGGCTTCGCGGCGTCGCCGTCCTTTGCCTCCGCGGCAGGCGCGGGTGCAGGCGGCTCCGGAGCCTTGAAGTACGTCTCATCGAATGTCGGCTTCGCGCTGGCCTTCAGAGCATCGATCTGCTCCTGAATCTTCTTCTGCCGCAGATCTTTTTCGAGTTGGCTCTTCACCTGGGCGAGCGGCGTGGACTCGCGGCTGTCGACCTTGATGATGTGGTAGCCGTACTGCGTTCTGACCACCGGGCTCAGATCGCCGGGCTTCGTCTCGAACGCCGCCTTCTCGAACTCCGGGACCATCTGCTGATGCCCGAATGAACCGAGGTCGCCGCCGCGCGCCGCAGAGCCGGTGTCATCCGACTCCTTCTTCGCCAGCTCCGCAAAATCGGCGCCGCCTGCGAGTTGCTTGCGCAAATCCTCGGCTTTCGCCTTCGCCTCCTCGTCGGTCAGCTCCTTCTTCCCGGCCTGAACCGCGGGGCTGCCTTTGAAGGCGATGAGGATGTGGCGCGCCTTTACCTGTTGGTAATCGTCCTTTTTGGCGTCGTAGGCCTTCTGGAGGTCGGCGTCAGTGAACTGGACGCTCTTGTCGAAGCGGGAGAGCTGCGCGTTCGCGACGAGATTCTCGCGCATGAGGCCGAGCTGCGCCAGCACGTCGGGATCTTTGTCGAGACCGTTCTTGAGCCCCTCGGCCGCGAGGAGCTTCATGCGCAGGAAGTCCTCGGCGAAGGTCTTCTTTCCCGGCCCGAGTGCGTATGTCTGGTACTCCTGCGGCAGAGACTTCACCGCGGCCTCGAACTCCGACTTGTGGACCGTTACCTGGCCGGCCTTGATGATGATCGGATCATCGCCGCCAGACGCAGCCACC
The DNA here is from genome assembly GCA_035632455.1 of Thermoanaerobaculia bacterium. Lineage (GTDB taxonomy): Bacteria > Acidobacteriota > Thermoanaerobaculia > Gp7-AA8 > Gp7-AA8 > DASQGS01. The sequence goes on from DASQGS010000125.1 coordinate 962, forward strand.
GCCGCCGGCTTGCTCTGCGCCATGGCCACTCCGGCCGCCAGCGCAAGACCCATCAGGATCGTCGTTGCTTTCTTCACGGATTCTCCTAGCTGTTCATTGTTTGATGCGATTGGAAACTGGAATACAAACGGGAGGGGTGGAGGGATGATTCCAAGGCCGATGTTGAATGAGATCTGTCATCCTGAGGCGGCGGAACCCCGGAGGGGTGTAGCGCGCCGAAGGATCTCCTTGCGAGGGTCACTGATTGAATCAATCGATAGTGCATGATCCCGCCAAGGAGATCCTTCGCCGTCTACGCGGCTCAGGATGACGGAAGCCGACCCAGCGCCGCCGCCATCCGCTTGACTCCCTCCTGGATGCGCTCCATCGACGTCGCGTAGCTGATTCGCACGTACTCGTCGGCTCCGAACGATCCGCCCGGAACGACGGCCACGCGCGCCTCGTCTAGGAGGTAGGTTGCGAAGCTGGCGGAGTCCCGAATGCCGCCTTTCCCGAAGAAGCCTTTCACCTCGGGGAAGATGTAGAACGCGCCGTCCGGATCGTCGCAACGCAGCCCGCTGATTCGGTTGATCGCCGGCACAAGCCATGCCCGCCGCTCGGCATACGCCTCGTACATCTTCTGGACCTCGGAGTCGTCGCCGCTGAGCGCGGTCAGCGCCGCGTACTGCGTGATCGAGCTCGGGTTCGACGTCGAGTGGCTTTGAATCTTGCCGATGGTCGAGATGATCCTCGGATGCGCCGCGGCGTAGCCCAGCCGCCACCCGGTCATGGCGAACGTCTTCGACGTCGAGTTCACCACGATCACTGTCTCCGGATATTGCTCATACCAGCGCAGAGCCGACACGTGCCGGTTGCCGTCGTAGACGAAGAACTCGTAGGTCTCGTCGAACACGAGGAAGAGATCATTCGCCGCGCACCACTCGATGATCTTCCCGAGCTCGCTCTCCGCGATGACCGCACCGCTTGGATTGCACGGCGAGTTGATGATCACGCCGCGCGTGCGCTCGCTGGCCATGGCCCGGATCGCAGCGGCTGTCGGACGAAAATGGCTCGCCCGTTCGCACTTCGCGAATACCGGCGTGCCGCCGGCGAACGACACCTGGTCCGGGAAGCTCACCCAGTACGGCGCCGGAATGATCACTTCGTCGCCGTCATCGACGAGCGCGAGCATGAGGTTGAACAGCGCCTGCTTGCCGCCGTTGCCTGTGATGATGTTCTCCGCGGTCAGCTTCGTGCCGTGGCGCCGGTTGTAGCGCGCGGCGATGGCATCGCGAAGCGTCTTCATGCCGACGGCGTTCGTGTACTTCGTGTGCCCGTCCGTGATTGCTTTCTTCCCGGCCTCGGCCACCGATCGCGGCGTGGCGAAGTCCGGCTCGCCAGGACCGAAGTCGACGACGTCGATCCCGCTCGCGATCAGATCGTGCGCGCGATTCATCACCGCCAGCGTCGGCGAGACCTGCATCTCCAGGACGCGCCGCGTGAATCGGATTCCCTGTGTCGTGGTCGCAGTCAACGTCTTTGCTCTCCCATCAATCTGTACCAGCACTCGCCGTCATCCTGAGGCGGCGAAACCCCGAAGGGGTGAAGCACGCCGAAGGATCTCAAAATACCAAGCCTGCCATTTTGAGATCCTTCGCCGTCTACGCGGCTCAGGATGACGTGGACACAAACCGCCGTGCCAGCGTCGCACGCAGTCCCACCCAGGCCGCCGGCGCGGAACGGCTCCACAGCAGTCTGGCCGCTTCGATTGCGCACCACGAAAGATACACGTAAATCATCCCCCCGCGCCACGACGGCACCACGAACTGCACGAACCAGAAGACGAACAGGATGATGGCCTCGTGCAGGTCCAGCTTCAGGTTCAGCAGCAGCAGGAATCCCAGCAAACTCTGCAGGATCGTCAGCAGAATCTCCTGCTCCTGCTGGCCGTCGAACACCAGCGGCTGAATGCGGCCCGCGCTGATCACGAAGATCACCGGGATCAGCGCCGAGAGGATGCTCCACTGATTGATGTTCGACGAGACCATGTTCATCAGCGCGATGTTGGCGCTCGTGACCTTGCGCGCCCAGTAGAACGCGCTCAGCTTCTCCGGGAACTCGGAGACGAACGGCGCCACCCACTGCACGAAGACGAACGTCGAGACATTCAGCGACACCGCGATCGCCAGCATCGATTGCAGAAACGGATGCGCGGCAAAGTACAACACCACGCCCCCGGCCAGAAAAAGCAGCCAGATCGCGGCGTTGCGCTTGGCGGGGCTCAGCTCGAGAATCTTCCGCGGCACGTACCCGAGGTCCTCGAGCGCTTCCTCCGTGCCCTCGCGCGGCGGGATCTTCCAGAGCACCCAGAGATAGAGAAAGTAGCTGAACGACAGCGGGATCGCGTCCCAGATTGTCAGCGACCCCTTCCACCAGATCACCGCGAAATAGAGGATCGGGAGCAGCAGGCCGAAGACCTCGACCGAGTGCTCCGGCTCCAGCGTGACCGAAATGAAGCGCCTGTTGTTTCGCCGGAAACCGAACGCCGCGGCGACGAAATAGATCATCGGCCATCCGAGGCCGACGAGAAGGCGCAGACTGCCGGTGAAGTTCGCGATCGCGAGGTGCGTCTGCGACGGATCCTTGCCTGCGTTCCAGGCGATCACCGCTTCCACCGCGAACTCCGGAAGCGTCTGCAGCCATGCCAGGACCGCGAGCGCCAATCCTTGCGAGATCAGGAACTGCGCCGCCTCCGCGCCCCACGCGATCACGAAGGCCGAGAGGAGCACGCTCGGAAACGTCCACAGCGCGGACCAGGGCGAGACCGTGCCGGCGCCGCCCGTTACCATCTTGACGAGTTTCAGTATCATCGGTCAGCCCGAAGGCGGGCATTGTAACCGGGTCACCGAGGCGGACCGCCATTTGCACACATTCAAGAACATCACCAGCCGTCAGAATCCGTGGGCTCAGCGAATTCGCGAGGCTCTGCACGAGCACACCGCGGAGATCGTGATCGAGGGGCCGAAAGCCGTCGCCGGCGCCCTCGCCGCGGGATGGCAACCGCTCGCCCTCGCGGCTACCGATCCCGCACTTCTGCCCGAGGACGCCGTCGCCGGCGAGCACCTGCTCTTCTCGGCGAAGCTGTTCGATTCGATCGGTGACACGAAGACGTCGCAGGGCGCGCTCGGACTCTTCGCCAGGCCGAGGCATGAGGCCGCGGCGATCCTCGCGCGGCGCGATGCCGTCGTCATCGCGCTCGACGCCGTGCAGGATCCAGGCAATGTCGGGACGATCATCCGCCTCGCGGCTGCGTTCGACGCTGCTGGCGTCCTGCTCTTCCCGGGCTGCGCCGATGCGTTCTCGCCAAAATCGATTCGCTCCTCGGCCGGCGCGATCCTCGGCGTTCCGGTTGCGAACATCACGGTCGAAGCGCTCCTGGACTCCGGCCTGCCGCTGTTCGCCGCGGATGCGGACGGCGCTGCCATCGACCCTCCGGCCGCCGGCGCCGTGCTCATCTTCGGCAGCGAAGGCCACGGCGTCTCACCGATCCTGCTGGAGCATTCGAAACGCATCGCCATCCTAACATCCGGCCGCGTCGAGTCCCTCAACGTCGCCGCCTCGGCGGCGATCCTGCTGGCGCGCAGCTTCGCCTTGCGGCGGTGATATGAAGGCGCGGTGGGGCTGCCTTCAATCGCGCCTACGGCGACTGCCGAACGGCGATCGAACCTTCCTACGGATGATGCGCGATGTGCCCGTTTCGGCGATACTCTCTGACTCCAAGACGCACGCAGGGTTCGCCGTAGGGCGCCAGCCGCGCTGGGCCGCTCGCTGGAGGATGCCATGAATTATCACACTCACATTGCTCGCGATCCGAACATCTGTGGCGAGTTTGAGCGCCGTACATCACAAGTGAGTTCGCGCGCCGGCCATTAGATGAAAGATGGGCGAGGTACTGAAGAAAGCCACGTTGTGGGCGAGTAGCTCTGCATGAAGCTACGCAATTACTACGTCATCGCGGCTGGTCTCATCGCCGTGGCATACACCATAGCAACGCCGCCGTTTCAGGCCCCGGATGAGGTCGGGCACTATTGGCGCTCGTGCAGCATTGCGCGCGGAACGATTCTGCCCACAATGACCGATGGGCAACCGAGCGCGCTCGTTCCATTGGGCGTGCGCGAAATCGTCCGCACTCTTTGGCAGCCGACTGCCGGGCGGCCGGACGTGAAGATCGGCGTCGCAAGGCTGCGCGCCGCGGCGATGGTACCGCTGGACCGAATCACTCTCGGTAGGGTCAGGTTTCCCGCCTATTACACGCCCGTACCCAACGCGCCAGCAATCCTCGGCTGCTGGCTCGGCGACGTCATGAGTATGCGACCCTTCTATTCGTTCTACCTGGGGCGTATGTTGAACGCTGCGACCCTGGTTCTGCTGATGTGGCTCGCCGCGACCCGTCTCGACCGATGCAGCAATAGCATTATTGCGATCGGACTGCTTCCGATGACTTTGTATCTTGCGGGATCGTACTCGGCTGATGCTGTCACAATCGGCGTGTCGTCGTTCGTAACGGCACTTGTGCTCACGCCCAGCGAGAAGAGAGGGTATTGGGTCAGTCTAGTTATTTCTGCGTTCGTGTTGGCGCTGTGCAAACCGGTCTATTTCCTCCTGCCGCTGCTCGCAATCATCAAGAGTGAGCGACCATGGAAGACTTATGTGCCGCGGTATGTGGCGCTTGTGGGCGCCGTAGCCCTCGGTGTCACGCTGTCAGCGATGACGGCGCAGCGCTACTACTTCCCGATGAGAAGGGACGTGGCCACGAGCCCGGTTGCGCAACTCGCGCATGTCCGCGGAGACCCGGTGCAATTCGCGAGAATTGCGCTGCGCGACTATGGGACGAATGCCCATCAATACGCCGACCATCTCATTGGACACCTGGGGTGGCTCGATATCCAACTTCCGAAACACCTGGTCGATCTGGCGATCCTGCTGCTGCTGGCTGTTGGCGTCACCACGCCGATGACGATCACGCCGGCCCAGCGCCTCGCAGGGGGATTGATCGTGGCGCTATCGTGCGGACTGATCAGCCTCTCACAGTACCTGGTGTGGACGCCGATCGGCGCAGACTTCATCGACGGAATGCAGGGGCGTTACTTCCTTCCGCTCGCGCCGATGGGATTGAGCGTGATCGGCGTCTCGGGGACAACCGATCGGGTCAGAGCGATTGTATTCGCGTTCTTCGCGTGTGCCGTGTTCATACTCGACGCGATCGGCATCTTCCTTGTGATCAACCGATATTACTGAGCTGAACGTTTGGGCGGCCCAGCGCTGCTGGGGCCCTACGGGCGGCGGACGTGTCTGTTCGGAGCTACGCGGATCCCGGCGATCGGCGCCGTGGGCTCAGCAGTGCTGGGCCGCAATCTGCTCGGGTGCGTAGGATTTTGGTGGCGGTGACTGGAGTCGAACCAGTGACCTAGCGCTTATGAGACGCCCGCTCTAACCATCTGAGCTACACCGCCGAACCGAGGAGGGCCGCGTGATTCTAGGGAAGCGGCTGGGGACCGTCAAGGACTATACTCTCCGCTGTCATGCAGGGCCGATCCGGGACGCTCCCGGGCGGCAGCAGCTTCCCGACGCGCCGCAGAACAGCCCGGCCGGGCTTGCTATTGCAGCGGGAGGCCCGCAGGTACGGACAACGACGATGAGTGATGAAAAGGCTTGCGTCGGTTGCGGCGAGACGGAGGAAACGGCCCGGCTCGACCGCTGTCAGATTTGTTTGCGCTATTTCTGCCCGGACTGCTCCGTGAGATCATCGGGGCGGCGGTTCTGCTCGGCGGAGTGCGGCCGAGTCTATTTCTACGGAGAAAGTGACGAAGATGAAGACGCTGACGTCGACGCATGAAACTTCCACCACCCGCGCAACCCACACCATGACCCATCGCCCGCGGCGGCTCCGGCGCAGCGAGGCCATCCGGGCCATGGTGCGCGAGACGGTCGTCCTGCCGGAAGACCTGATCTACCCGCTCTTCGTCGTTCCGAACAGCCGGCCCAAAGTCGAGATCGGCTCCATGCCCGGCGTCTTCCATCTCCGCGTCCGCGAGGTCGTCGAGGAGGCGGTCCGCGCGTTCGATTCCGGCCTTCGGGCCATCCTCCTGTTCGGCATTCCCGAGTTCAAGGACGCCATCGGCTCGGCCTCGTGGGATCCTGCCGGGCCGGTGCAGTCCGCCATCGAGCAGATCAAGCGCGTCGTGCCGGAGATGACGGTCATCGCCGACGTGTGCCTCTGCGAGTACACCGACCACGGCCACTGCGGCGTGATCGTCGATCGCAACGGGGTCAAGGACGTCGACAACGATCAGACCCTGCCGCTGCTCATGAAGCAGGCGGTCTCGTTCGCCGCGGCCGGCGCGGACTTCGTCGCGCCCTCGGACATGATGGACGGCCGCGTCGGCGCCATCCGCCGCGCCCTCGACGAGCGCTCCATGCAGGACGTCGGCCTCATCAGCTACGCCGCGAAATTCGCCTCCGGCTTCTACGGCCCGTTCCGCGAAGCCGCCGAGTCGGCGCCGCAATTCGGCGACCGCCGGACGTACCAGATGGATCCTGCCAACGGTCGCGAGGCGGTCCGCGAGATGCTCCTCGACGTGGAGGAGGGGGCGGACATGATCATGGTCAAGCCCGCGCTGTCGTATCTCGATCTGATCCGTGCCGCTCGCGAGAACTGCAACCTCCCGATCGTCGCCTACAACGTCTCGGGCGAGTACTCGATGGTCAAGGCCGCCGCCGAGCGCGGATGGATCGACGGGCCGCGCGTCACGAGCGAGATCCTGACGTCGATCAAGCGCGCCGGCGCCGATCTCATCATCACCTACCACGCCATGGAAGTCGCGCAGGCGTTCCGGCGATGATATGAACTGCGGCGGCCGCAGCCGCCGCTTTTCGCGGCAAGAACGCGAGTCGTGCCGCTTGGGGGAAAACGGCTGACTCGGCGTCACGGCTCGGGGACATTGAGCGCCCGACAGATCTTGCGGGCCAACGAATTGGGAATCTCAACGTGTCGTGGAACGGCTTCAACGTGACCTGTTTTGGGATTGCTCCAGAGCTCATGTTCCTTGCCCTGTCGCTTCAGAAAGCAGCCGTTCCGACGAAGGTGACGAAGAAGCTCCCGCTGCTTCACTGCACGATGACCGTATCCCGAATCGCGCCTTCGGGCACGCCGCGTAGGCCGTCCTCGCGCCGATCCTCGAGAATGAGCGCGATTGCCTCCGCTAGACTCCGGCGAGCGTCATCTGCGGAAAGGCCCTGCCCATTCGCACCCGGAATCTCGGGTGAGTAGGCGACGAACCACTCCCCATCCCGTTCGATGATCGCTGTGAATTCGTTGTGCATGGTGGGATTCTACCGCGCTTCGGCCTGGCCCGCGCTCTTGCCGCGAAAACCGGCTAGACCGCTGCAGTCCATAGGCGCGAGTGGCATTTCTCTCCGCCCGTGGTCAACGAAAGCGGCGGCGAGCCGCCGCAGTCCATAGCGCTACCCGCACCAGACTGCGGTGACGGCATCGGGGTGATCGAGCAGGTACCCATCTTCATCGGCATCGTAGGTGATCACCGCGCCGTCGAGATGGCTGGCGGCCATGTGATCGAGCGCGACCTTCACGGCGCCGAGGTCCACGAGGATATCGTCCGCGTTCGGATCCGCGGCGTAGCTCAGCCGGTAGCCGCTCCCGCCGCAGCCGGTCGTGAACGCGATGCGAAGCATCCGCCCCTCGAGATCGGACTCGAGATGCGACTCAGCATCCGGTGACAACGAGATCCTGGGTGTCATCAGCTTCTATTGCTGCTTTCTGCTTTCTGCTTTCTGCCTTACGATCAGTCGCCCTTCGGTCCATGCACGATGCGCGTCTCCGCGTCCTCGCGGCGGAGCCAATCGCGATCGATGCGGATCAGCTCCAGCTCCCGTTCGAGCTGCACGATGTGCGCGCGCTTGCCGCCGGCGAGATAAACCAGCAGGCTCTTGTCCGCGGGCCCGGCAGCGCGGCTCCATTCGGTGAGCTTGCGCTCCATGGTCCGCTCGCGGGCGATGAGCGACTCGGCGAGCTCGCGATGCGAGACCTCGCCTTCGAGCATGTCCTGGAACAGCAGATCGCCGCCGAGCGTCACGCGAAGGCGGGCCGTGCCGCTTGCCAGATACTTCATCTCGATCAAATCGCGAGCCTCGCGCTCGTCCGCGGCGAACTTCTTGAACGTCTTCGCCGCCATCGGATTCGGCAGATTCTCGGCGAGCTTCTCGAACGTCTTGTACGCCTCGACCGTGTACTGAAAAAGAAGGCCGAGGTTCTGCTCGCTGAGCTGTGCGGGGGTGGTGTCGATTGCGGTCATTCGTTTCCTCACTCAATCTTCGCTACTTTCACCACCACATCCGTCTTCAGTTTGGCCTGGCAACTGAGGCGATGTGGTGGCTCGAGCTCCTTGTATGTTTCGTCCGGGGTCGGCGGCGTGAGTGCATCCCAGCCGTCGATGACTTCGACGCGGCAGGTGCCGCATGCTCCGTCGCCGCCGCAGACGTGACTGATGCGCACGCTCATGTCGAGGGCGCAGGAGAGAAGCGTCTTGCCGGCGGGAAACTCCTCCGACTTGCCTTCATCGATGAACGTGACCCGCGGCATTCTTCCGATCGGACGCGCTGGCCCGCCCTTGCGGCGGCGATTGTACGGCACGATGGGCCATATAGGAACTCCGCACCAGCGGCGCCGACTCGACGTGATGGAAGCCCATCGCCTTCGCTCTGCGGCCCAGCTCCGCGAACTCTTCGGGGGTCCAGTAGCGGCGCACCGGATGGTGGTCGCCGGTCGGAGCGAGGTACTGGCCCATGGTGAAAATATCGACGCCTGCGGCGCGAAGATCGGCCGCGACCGCGAGGATCTCATCTTCGCTTTCGCCGAGGCCGAGCATCAGCGACGACTTCGTGAACATCCCAGCGGCGCGCTCCTCGTGCGCCCAGCGCAGCAGATCGAGCGATCGCGCGTACTTCGCCACCGGTCGTACCTGCGGGTAGAGGCGCGGAATGGTCTCGATATTGTGGGCGAGCACCTCGGGGCGCGATGCGATCACGGTTCGCAGCGCATCGCGGTTGCCTTCGAGGTCGGAGATCAGCACCTCCACCGCCGCGGCAGTGCTCTCGCGGATCGCCAGCACCGTCCGCGCGATCTGTTCCGCGCCGCCGTCCGGCATGTCATCGCGATTGACCATCGTGACCACGGCATGTCGCACGCCCATTTGCGCGACGGCCTCGGCGACGCGGCGCGGCTCGTCCGGATCAGCCGCCAGCGGGGTTCCCTTGCCGACCGCGCAGAACGTGCACCGCCGCGTGCAGATCTCGCCGAGGATCATGAACGTCGCCGTCCCCGCGCTCCAGCACTCGAAAATATTCGGGCAGCGCGCCTCCTGGCACACCGTGTTCAAAGCGAGATCGCTCATCAGCCGCGAGATCGGAAGCTGATCGAGATCGCCCGGCACGCGGATCTTCAGCCACTCGGGGCGGATGCCGGCGCGGCGGTTGATGGGTGTGAAGTCCGGTTTAGGCATCGTTCTCTTCTACGTCATTCTGAGAGGCTGTGAAGGAATCGACCTTTCTGGTATTGCCGGTTCTTTCTGGTACCGCTGCGCGACGGAGGCGAGACGTTCTGCTCGGTGGTAGTTCACCGTCACTCCGCCACAGATCCACTGATACGCCAAGTGAACCGCGCACAGCCGCTCGATCTCGCGCGCCGATCCAACCCCGTCAAGGGTCGCCTGGCTCCACAGGGCCAGAGAAATCCGCGGGTCCGTCGCCGGCCGCCCAGCACTCCCTTCCCGCGACCCGATCCGAGCGTAAAACTCGCCCAAGTCCAACCGCTCCACGAACGCCCACACCGCTCGCGCCGGATGATCCTCGGCCAGCATCCCCTCCAAATCGAGCGTCACAAAACGCATCTGCGCCCGATTTGCCTCCACCGACCGCGCCGGTTCCAACACCTGTTTCTCTTCCATGCTCCGAGTTTACAATCACACTTGGATTTCCACACACCTCGCGCGATTTTTTCACAGCCTCTGAGGCGAGGAGCGCGGCCGTCCCGGCTGCAACCGTGGGGCGTCCTCGCCCCGCGGTACTACTCGCGAGAATTCAGCCACTCGCAAGCGATCTGGCGCCCCAGTCGATTTCTTCACAACCTCTGAGGAGGCGGAACCCCGAGGTGTAAGGCGCGGCGATGGATCTCCGGGCAGAGATCTCGGACGAGCGAGGGGACCAGGGGCCGCGACCTGGCCCGAGCCTGAGGCACGTTCGCGCGGTATTGGTGTCCGCGCGAACGCGATCAATTCGACCGGCCAGCGCGACTTGGCGAGGCACCATCGCGTGGTAGAGTGAGGTACCGGCAGTGCCGTCGAGGTTCTGCGCACCGTTACCCGCGGTCTCGATCACGACACGGCCGTTTGCCACGGCAGTCTGCACGGTACTGAACACCAAGTCCTCTGGGAGGCGCCGATCGACGAACGAAGCGAAGCGATCTGATTCTGGGCCGCCGTGAAGTCGCCGGCCGTGATCGACTGGGTCCGCAGCACATCATCGAAGTGCGGACGGCGGTGAACGCCATCTGTACGTAAAGGACGCTCAGACCGCGGCCTGGAACCTGGTGAACACAACGAGCGCAACGCAGTTCACGAACACAGGCCTGACCGCATGCGACGTTTCGCGAGATGCCCCAGGTCGGGATGCCGGTCCGGGTCATCCACATGGAAGACCTCCGCGCAGGTGCGAATTGAGTGGATGCGCCTGTGCGACCCCGACCACCAGCATGTCTTCGCGATCCAGCTCGTTTGTAGCACTCCAGAAAGGTATGGTGTTCCATGATACTCATAACGATGGTCTTGTTACTCGGGGTATCACCATCGAACGCAGCGTCCAGCAACGTTATCGTGCACCGTCTTTTCCCACCTCGAACGACACGATCACGATCCGCGTGGAGAGCAGCTTCGAGGCGGACGGGCATGTCACATCGGCGTCGATACAGCAGGTCGGCAATACGTTCGTGATCGAACAGAATGTTGAGGTTGTCTGCGGGCCGATAACTCCTCCGCCAAGCTTCCCTCTGATCGTGTCGCAATTCCAGGTCGGGCCCCTTACCCCCGGCGCTTACAACGTCACCGCTCACATTAACGTCACGCCCTGCTTTGTTCCGTTTACGCAGACGGCCGCGTTTGCGGTCACTCCTCCTCTCAATACGCCGACACTCGATAGGCCTGGGCTGCTCCTTCTCGGTGCGGCGCTCGCGGTAAGTGCACTGATGATCTTGAGCGAGAGACGATGAGCACAACTGGACATGTGCGCGTGAGACGTTGAGCACAACTGGACATATGCGAGCGAAGGGACGGATCGCCCGATTCTTTATTGCGGTTGTCTTGTTACTCGCGGTTTGCTCGCCATCAGGCGCGTTAGGCGACATCGTCGTCACACCGCAATCCCCGACCTCGAATAACACGATCACGATCCGCGTAGAGAACGTATTTGGAGCAGTGGGGAACGTCACGTCCGACTCGATCACGCAATCAGGCAATACATTTGTGATCCAGCAAAACATTGCGATTGTCTGCGCCCCGATCCCTCCTCCTCCAAGCCTGCCCTTCATCGGGTCGCAGTTCCAGGTCGGACCGCTCACGCCCGGCGCGTACAGCGTCAACGCCACCATCAACGTCACGACCTGCTCTCGGACA
>DASQGS010000126.1:0-5019 GCA_035632455.1 Thermoanaerobaculia bacterium
GCAGCCGGCGTGCCGCCGTGCAGTTGGGTCTCCCGTGCCAGCGAACGGCCCGCGCGTCAGCTCGAGCGCGAAGTTAGGCGGCGGTTCGCCTACGAGGTCGAAATAAGAAGCGGAGCTTTGATTATTGGCTGCCGTCGTCGGATGGGGACGTACGACGGTGGGAAGCTCTGTTGTGGGAACGCAACTTGTTATGTTGCGAGTTTAGCCCAATGCCGGACCAGAGCAGCCATAACCCCAGGGCCCATATCGCAAGACCGAAGGCGTTGTAGCCTATGCACTCGCCGCTGAAGCACCAGACTAGGCTGCGGCGATTGATCGTTGCCTGAAATAGGACAATTAGGATGCCAGCGGCGATTTTTGTGTAACTGGTGGGTCTCATAAAGTCTCCGCCGGGCGAGCCCTATTCGAGCTCGGCGTAATCGATACCAAATGCATGGCAAACTCGACTGAATCTCTCGAAGAGATCCTGACGATCTGGGCTCACTTGGTACATGTATTTCATGGTCGTAAGATAGGTGACAAGATCGTCGCGATTGGAGGTGGCAAAGACTCGGTTGATTATTTCGTCTCGTGAAAGTTCCTTGTAAGCAGGGTCGAGTACCGAAAACGTCTTGGACCAGCCATGTTGCGCAAAGCCGACTGCACGAACAAAATTGTGCACATTGAGCACTGCGTTTGCACTCGCGGCCAAACTGTCTTTCCTGGCTTCGCAGTAAGTATACCACTTATCGCGCAAGGCCTTAATTCGTGATGGCGTAAGACTTAGCGTCATTGCGCTGGTCGCATGGGCTTGCGTGTGGCAGTTGGGACAGAGAGGCGCGAGGTTGTCGTCTTCGTTGTTCGAAGGGTCTTCATCGACATGATGGATAACGATAAACGGCGTTTGACACACCGGACAGCGGTTATTGCATCTGAAGATGATTTGAAGCCGCGTGGCCTCGGGGACCGGAATGCGAGTCTTTGTCATGACCTGTTCCATTGACCTGCAATCAGGGTCGCGTGCTCTGACAGGCGCCTGCCGCTCGTTGTTGGTGGTGATCATACAGGATTGCCGAGGCGGCGTTGTGAGTCACAGGAACGCCCTGTTTGTCGCGGACGACCGCTTGTGTGTCTAGCATGGTGCCGGTGGCGAAGACAAGGATGCTGTGGTTTGGAAATTCGAGCGTTGCTCGCGCCCGCCTAACTTCGAGCGATGCCTCGTGGCGCGATAAGAGGAGGGGAGAGGGAACTACATACAGTCTCGCGGCCGGGACGGCCGCCCACCCTCAAATCAGATTCTTCTGAAACGCGAAGGCCACGGCTTCGGCCTTGGAGTGGACTTCGAGTTTCTCGAGAATGTTCTGAATGTGGCTGCGCGCGGTGAGCTGGGAGATGTGCAGGCGGTCTGCGATCTCCGGCGTATTGCGTCCGGCGGCGAGCATGGCTAGCACTTCGACCTCGCGGCTAGTGAGTTTGCGGATGCGGATGTCCGCCGATTCCCTCGCGGCAACGAGTCGCGGCCGGGGAGGGGCGGAGTCTTCAGCAGCCGAACGCACTTCGTCGTTGGAGCGCGTATCGCTCGACCGCAGGATGTGGGCGAGGAAGTAGTCGTCCAGCCGGCCCGCGCGAAGCTGCAGGATCGAGACGTCGAGCATCGCCGGGGTGCGCTCTTTCGTGCCGACCGTCAGGTTGAACTTCCGAACGGTTTCGCTCCGGTTGGCCATTTGCATGATCGGGCAGTTGTCCGAGCAGTAGCGGTTGCCGAAGGTGTCGCAGCCGTGAAGAAGGTCGGTGCAGAGCGCGCCCACGGCCTCTTCCGCGGTAAACCCGAGGAGCAGCCGTGCCGCATCGTTCCAGAACACGATCCGATTCGACCGGTCCGTGACGAAGACCGGGTCCGGCGAAAGCTCGAGCGATTGAAATACAGCCGCGAGCTCTTCTGGCTCCTGCTGCAGACTCCGCAACGCCGCCGCCAATCCGTTCCGTCTGCACTCAGGCGGAAATCGCCGGAGTGACGAACATCCTGTTTGCGCGAGGGGTGAGAGGCTGTGGGCTATGCAGCACCGGCACCCGCCGGGGAACGGGGGGAATTATAGCTTCATCGGCGGAGAGATCGAACATACAACACAACCGCGTCGATGCGCCGCGAATCAAGCGTGTGTCCCCACGGAGGCATCAGGCTGGAGAGGCCGACCCCGGTACCGCCGCGGCGGACGGCATCCGCGAGCTCCGCGGTGGTCTTTTTCTTCTGAAATGCCGGATCGCCGAGGTCGCGAGGATGGGGATCGAGATTGAATGAATTGAAGCCGTCGCCGGCTCCGGTCTCGCCGTGGCAGCCGAGGCAGTAGGTCTGATAGACCTCCTTCCCGATCTGCAGCTCGTACTGACTCGGTCCGGCAACTGCGACCGGAGCCGCTTTGTGCGAGCGGTTGCACGATACGAAGAGAAGAGCGAGAAGCGCGAGCGCAAGCCCGATTCGAGCGTTCATCGGACGGTCTCCTTCTTCGGTGGGGCTGCCAGCGTTTGGAGATAGGCCGTGAGCCGCAGCGCGTCCGTGTCGGTCAGTCCGTAGTTCGGGCAGCGGATGTCAGCGCGCCAGCGCTGGGGATTCATCAGGAATCGATACGTCCATCCCGGCTTGAGTCGATTCTGCGTGTCCGTCAGCGGCGGCCCGTAGTAACCACCAGCAGCGCCGATGATGTGGCAGGAGCGGCAGCCGAGGGTCGTGTACAACCGCTCGCCCTCGATTGCATCTCGATCCGATGCCGGGCGTCCTGCAAACGGATCGTCCGGGATCGCCGGATCGACGTACCACGTGGAGATGGCGTCGGCGAGCTTGGTCGCATCTTCTTTCGGAATCTTCAGGATCGGCATCCGCTCGGGGAGAATCGGGCGAAGCGAGTAAGGCACGTCGAGGTAGCCGGCGAGCCAGGCGCGGCTTACTTTGCTTCCTTCAAACGTCAGCGGGGCGGTGGAGATGTCGCCGCCGCGATTTCCGATCTGATGGCACGACAAACAGCGGTAACGCGACACGAGCTCGCCGATCGGTCCAGCCGGAACCATGCTCGCCTGTTGCGCCGGCTGATGGTGGTACGCCTCGGGCACCGGGCTCGCAGGAACGGCGAGGAGTGCAGTGACGATGGCGCGCCGCTGCGCCGTGTCGAACGCGAAGGTGGGCATCTTGAGGCCGCTCGCGAACGAGCGCGGATCGCTGATCTTCGCCGACAACCAGGCCGCAATGTTCCGCGGGAGATCGTTGCGCCGGCCGAAATCGAGCGACGATGCCTTCCGGTCGCCGATGCCGAAGAGATCGGGACCAAAGCGCTCGCCTTCTTTTGCCCCGCTGTGACAGGCGAAGCAGCCGGCGCTCTTGAACACCTTCTCGCCGCGCTCGGCCAGAGTTTGATTGACGTGCAGCGGATCGAGGATCTCCTTGGGCGCGTCGAAATCGCGAAGCTCGTCCTCGAAGTAGGCGACGAGGTCGCGGACGTCGGCATCGGAGAAGCCGTACCGAGGCATTTTCGTCTGGGGATAAAAAGCATGAGGATCGCGGATGAACGCGATCAGCCAGCCGCGCGTGGCCCACGATGCGATCTTGCCGAGCTCCGGCGCCGAGCCGTTGCCCTTGCCGTCGACCGTGTGGCAGGAGATGCATCGCGATTCGGCGAACAGCGTCTTGCCATGCGCCGAGTTGCCCGCCGGCTCCGCCGCGGCGAGATCGACGGCCCGGCGAAGATCGGCCGGCATCGCACGGCTGAAGAGATAGTGCGAGAGCGCGCTGATCTCGTCGCCGGTCAGATGAAAGTTCGGCATTGTGGCGTTCGCGTCCACCTTCTTCGGATCGGAGAGCCACCGGCGCAGCCACTCGCCGCCGGTCTTGACTGCGATCGTCTCGAGAGGCGGCGCGTCGGCGCGGAAGTCCTCGTGTCCGCGCACGGCGTGGCAGGCGTAACAGCGGTATTGCGCCAACAGAGCGCGCCCTTTGGTCAGCACCGGCGCGTCGGGGACTGCGTCCGAGGTATGGCAGCGTCCGCAACCGGCCTCGATGAATTCCGGCGGGCGGAGAGGAGACGCGGCGTCGGCCGAGACGCCGTGGGCGTCGTCCTTGTCCGTGGCGAGGCCTTCGCCCGAATGACAGACCGTGCATCCGAAACGAGGAAAGTCGCGCGGCGTGTGATAGGTCGGCGGGTGTTGCCGGAACGGCTCCCGCACGCCGGTCATGGAGGCGTCCGCGACGCCGAGGTGACAAGTCGTGCAGCGATCGACGCGGTTGTCGAGCTCGGGAATCCAGATCTGCTGGATGGCGATCGGCCGCGCGGAGTACACCTCGCCAGCCTTGACGCTCGCCGCGCGCACGACCCCGAGGTCGCGGTACTCGCGTTGATACGTGCGATAGGGACGCATGGCGTTCTTGACCGGCGAGACCGCCAGGATCGCGAGGAACGCCAGACTGCAAGCAGCGAAGAGACGGTTCATGATCGCTCTCCGTCATCCGCGCGGAACGTCGGTCCACGGCCACACCCACGACCATCCCGGCCCGCGGAAAAACGTGCCGATCACGGTGAGGATTGTGGCAATGACAACGAACCACGTCATGATCCATTCAGGAAGTGTGATTCCTCGGAGCCAGCGCAACGGGCCGCGGTCTCCCACAGCCTTCGCGGCGAACATCGCCAACCCGATCACCGCGGTGGGAATGACGATCGGCCAGCACTGAAACACACCGAACAGGATCGTCAGGAACACAACGGTCGAGGCGATGGCCGCGGACTTCAGCCCCGATTCCTTTTCCCACAACGGCCTTCCTTCGAGATTGATGCGGGCATAAGGAATGACCACGAGTCCGATCACGACCAGTCCCGGCATCAGCACGCCCGCAACGACCGGCGGAAAGTAGTGAAGGAGCTCCTGCAATCCGAGGAAGTACCACGGCGCTTTCGCCGGATTCGGCGTCTCCAGCGGATTGGCAAGGCTCTCGAGTGGCGCGTCGAAGAAGATCGCCCAGAGCGAGAGCCCGATGACGACAAGCTGAAAAAGGAT
>DASQGS010000127.1:0-3068 GCA_035632455.1 Thermoanaerobaculia bacterium
CGCCGCACGAGCTCGTGATCGGTGCCGTGATCGCTGCGCCGCCGGGCATGCGCGGCAAGCTCTCGCCCGAGGTGTTCAAGAAAGTGCTCCCGCCGGGCTTCGTCCTCGCGGTCATGAATTTCCATGTGACGCCGGATGGCCGCGCCGGATCGCGTGTCTCGACCGAGACGCGCGTCTACGCCAACAGCGACTCCGCGCGGCGCAAGTTCGCGGTGTATTGGCGGATCATCTATCCCGGTAGCTCGTTGATTCGGCGCGGCTGGCTACGAGCAATCAAATCGCGCGCTGAAAAGTAGAAGCGTATGGAGTGCGGCAGCTCGCTGCCGCTTTCGAAGACCACGTGCTGAGGATTATGCCCTCGCGCAGAACCGCACGCCGCTGCGCATATCAGTCATCGTGATGTAACACAGCATTAAGAACACCATCCATTACGAGCCCCATCCTCTCGTAGTCGAGCGTCTCCGCCGTGTCTCGAACCGTGTGGTAGTTCGGATTCCGCATGTAGGCCGTGTCGGTCACCATCACCGCAGACCATCCGCGGCTCCAGTAATTGCGCTGATCCGAGGCATCGGACGTCTCGCGCAAACCGCTGAAGCTGTAGACCGGGATCCCTCCGGCGCCGCGGATCGCGTTCTTGACGAAGCGGGCCAGACGGCGGTCCTGCCATCCGCCTGCAACGCCGATGAAGTTTCCGCGATCCGGATAGAAGAGCCCGAAGAGCGCAGCCGGCCACGCTTGCTGACCGGAGTAGTAGCCGATCATCTCCAGGCAGATCATCCCTCGGATCGCGCGATGTGCTGCCGCGAGACTCGCCGCATGCACTGCGCTGCCCATGTCGTCTGAGCCGAAGAACGGCGGCTCCTCGGTGGTGAATGCAACGAGCATGACCGGCGTTCGTGGATGGGATTTCCCGAGCAGGCGCGCGAGATCGAGCAGTCCAGCTGTTCCGCTGGCATTGTCATCGGCGCCAGGCAAACTTCCTTTTTCGCTGAACGCGTCGTAATGCGCGCCGAGGACGAGGAGTGGCGCCGCGAGGTCCCGCGGTCCAAACTCCGCGATGACGTTCCGGTAGGTTCGTCCCCTCGCCTCGAAGGGCTGTTCGGACACTCTGCCACCGGCCGCTCCGAAGTGCGCGCCGATGTAGACCGCGGCCCGATCGAGGTTCTCCGGATGTGCCGCGCTGCGTGGACGCACGGTGGTCGCGAGGAAGTTCACGTGCTCGCGCAGGAGCCGAGGATCGGACCGGCTGAGTCCGCTGTATTCCAAGGCTCTGAGCGTCGGCTGCCGGAGGGCCACCGCCAATCCCGCAAGACCCGCGACGATGCAGAGCGCGACGGCCAGGGCGACCCGAACGATCGATCGCGCGATCCGATTCAGAGATCCGCCCATGCGTCAGATTCGACGCGGCGGATCCGCTACAAGTCACCGCCCAGCTTTACTTCGACAGCGACCGGGCCTTCTCGAGGTGGTTGTCGATCTCTTCCATCGTTCGAGCACCCTCGGTGGCACCGCCCGTCCCTTTCGCCGCAGCCGCGAGATCGTTCATCAGCGTTTTCATCGCCGTCAGCGCGCTATGGACCTCGTCGGCGACCTGGCGCTCCTTGTCGCTCGAAGCCGAGCCGCAGGCCGACTCGGCCGAGGAGATCGCCGCCGTGGCGCTGCTCTCCGCTGCCTGCCAGGCGCTGGCATCGCCCGGCGGCCGCGTCACGAGGCTGGCCGCGGACGACACCTTGTTGTAGGCCATCTCCGCGGAGGCCACGCAATTGGCGGCGCCCTCCGACGTTGCGCCGCTCGCCGAGCTCGTGCTCGTCGTCCGCGTGAACGACGCGCGTTGGGTGTAGAGGTAATACGCAACGCCCACAACGATCAAGATGATGACGAGTCGCTTCACGCTCATGACGATCTCCTGCCTCGCTATTCTAGAAGGTAGAAGGCGGAAAGCAGAAGGCAGAAAATGCGGCGGCGGTGCGCGACATGTCATCCTGAGCCGGCAAAGCCCCCGGAGGGGGCGTAGCGCGGCGAAGGATCTCCTTGGGAAGACCGCGATTGTGCCGAGGAGATCCTTCGGCGCGCTTCACCCCTTCGGGGTTCCGCCGCCTCAGGATGACACGATCGTGGCTCGTTTCCCTACCGCCCCCACGCTCCGCCCTCGCCCTCCCAGGTCTGCAGGATGTGCATGTAGTTGCCGCGGGCGTACTCGCGCGGGTTCGGTGAGCGGGCGATGTTCATGCTCCCGCACATCTGGGCGAGCGACTCGTACTCCTTCTCTTCCATCCACGAGACCATGTCGGCCAGCAGGACGCGCAGATGTCCCGGCCCCCGCGTCAGGAGCGAGGCCACGAGTTGGACCGCCGAGGCGCCGCACATGATGGCCTTGATCGCATCGATCGCCGTGTGGACCCCGCCGGTGACCGCGAGCGCGCTCTTCTCGAGCTTGCCCGAAAGAATGGCCAGCCAGCGAAGGCGGAGCAGCAACTCGCGCGAGTCCGACAGATGCATCTGCGAGACCACCGCGAGCTCCTCGATGTCGATGTCGGCCTCGAAGAAGCGGTTGAAGAGCACGAGCCCGTCCGCTCCCGCGACCTCGAGCTTCTTCGCGAAGTGCGGCAGTGCGGTATAGAACGGCGACAGCTTCACCGCGACCGGGATACTCAGCGAGCGCTTCACCTCGCGCACCATCTCCGTCGTGCGGAACTCGATGTCCGCGCTCGATTCGGCCGTCTGCGTGGGGATGTAATAGACGTTCAGCTCCAGCGCGTCGGCGCCCGCCTCCTCGATCCACGACGCGTAATCGAGCCAGCCGCCCGGCGTGAAGCCGTTCAGCGACGCGATCACCGGGATCCCGACGGCCTTCTTGATGCGCTGGAGATGCTCGAGATACTCCCCAGGTCCGACGACGAACTCCGCCGGATCGGCGAAGTAGTTCTGCGCCTCGGCGAACGAGTCGGCATGCGATTCGGTGGCCCGATAGGTGGCCATCGCTTCGGACTGGATCTGCTCCTCGAACAGCGATCGCATCACGATGGCCGCGGCGCCCGCGTCCTCAAGGCTGCGTGCGCGATCGATCG
>DASQGS010000128.1:0-10131 GCA_035632455.1 Thermoanaerobaculia bacterium
TCTGCCTTGCTTTCTGCTCTCCGCGTTTGGTTACTCGCGCTTCGAGATCACCTGATCGACCAGGCCGTAGTCAACCGCTTCGCTCGCCTGGAGAATGTAATCGCGATCGGTGTCGCGCTCGATCTTCTCCACCGGCTGCCCGGTGTGATTCGCCAGGATCTCGTTCATACGCTGCCGCATTCTCATGATGTCTTTGGCATGGATATCGATCTCGATCGCTTGGCCACCCAACCCATGCATCAGCGGCTGATGGATCAACACGCGAGAATTGGGAAGCGCGTACCGCTTCCCCTTCGTCCCGGCCGCGAGGATCACGGCCGCCATCGACGCCGCTTGGCCGATGCAGATCGTGGCGATGTCGGGCTTGACGTAGCGCATCGTGTCGTAGATCGCCAGCCCGGCCGTGATCGATCCGCCCGGCGAGTTGACGTAGATCGAAATGTCCTTCTCCGGATTCTCCGCCTCGAGAAACAGCATTTGGGCAATGATCAGGTTCGAGACGTTGTCGTCGATCGGCTGGCCAAGAAAAATGACGTTGTCTTTGAGGAGGCGGGAGTAGATGTCGTAGGCGCGCTCGCCTCGGCTCGTCTGCTCGACCACCATCGGAACCAGGACCATGTTCTCGTGCTCCTAACGTCGTCGTGAATCACGGCCAGTGTATGCCGAATTCGCCAGTCTGACCCTAGCCGAAATGGCAGGAGAAACTAGGGCTCTCTGGCCCGCGATTCTTTCACTACCAGGTCGAGCGCTCGATCGCGCAACAGGGACTCCCGGAGGCTCTCGTAGCCGCCGTCGTGCCTGAGGCGGTGCTTGACCTCCGCGAAATCGCGATCCGCCTCTTTCGAGGCTCGGCGGACCTCCGCGTCCACCTCGACGTCGCTGACTGTCAGCGATTCCTTCCTGGCAATGGCTTCGAGAATCAGGCTGCGCTTCGCCCTCTTCACCGCATCAGGCCGAAACTCTTCGCCCATCTTGTTCCAGTCGATCTCGGCTTTCTCGACGTCGACCCCTTGGGAGGCCATGAAGCTGGCGTACCTGTTCAGGGCGCGATTGACCTCCTCCGCGACCATCGCATCGGGCGCCTCGAAATGATGGTCCGCCACGAGCCGGTCCCCGAGGTGCTTTCGCTTCAGCTCCTGGGCCTCGTGCTCCCGATAGTGCCGGATTTCCTTGGAGATCGCCTCGCGCATCACGGCCACGCTATCCCAGCCGCCCGCGCTCTTGGCGAGATCGTCGTTGACCTCCGGCTTCTCCTGAACGCGGATCTCCTTGAGCGTCACGTCGTGACGCACGCTCTTCCCGCGGAATTCCTCGTTCTTCGCCGTCTCGTCATAGGTCTTGTCGAACGACACCTGCTCGCCCGGCTTGCGGCCGCGCAGCGCGTCGTGAAGCTCGGGAAGCGGAGACTCCTCCCCAAGGCGAAAATGTCCGCCCTCTGTCTTCGGCTCGCCACCCTCGGGGGTTGCGGTGATGTCGATGACCGCGAAATCGCCGTCTTCCAGCCCCCGCTCCGTCTCCTGCCGATAGACGCTGGCCTGCTCGCGGAAGCGCTCGACCATCTTGTCCACGTCCTCGTCGGTCACCTCGATCTTCGGATCGTCGGTTTCCAGACCGCGGTACTCCCGTAGATCGAACTGGGGCTTGACCTCGAATTCCACCTTGTACTTCACCGGCGCACCGTCGATCAGAGGACTGACGTTCTCGACGTGAGGCTCGCCCACCGTCTCGAGCCCCTTCTCGGTCAGGATCTCGCGGAAGCTCAGCGGCAGAAGACGATTGAGGATCTCGTCCTGAATCTCCTTCCCGAATCCCGACCGCACCACGCTCGCCGGAACCTTGCCCGGACGGAAGCCTGGGACCTTCACCTGGCGCCCGTACTCGCTGGTCACGCGCCTCGATTCGGCCTCGACGAGCTCGGCCGGAATCTCGACTTCCATGACCTTCTTGACACTGGACAACTCTTCGTAACTGATCAGCATGTTCTTTCTATCCGGATGAGTGAGGTCGCCAGCGCCGGCAGGACGAAGCGAACGGGATCGCTCTCGCCTGATGCCGCTTCACGAGTCCTCATTCTGATGTTGGTGTCCGCATGTTCAAGCTGGTGCGAAAGGGGGGACTCGAACCCCCACGGCTTTGGGCCACTGGATCCTAAGTCCAGCGCGTCTACCAGTTCCGCCACTTTCGCAAGCTTGGAGTGAGTGGTGGTAGCCCGAGTGTAGTGGAAAGCGGCGGCACAAAAAAGAGCGCCGAGGCGCCCGCGCTGGTTGCTGGAGGCCGTGCCGCCCGCAGTCCGCTTTCCTCGAAAGCGGTTTGGTGCCCCCACCAGGACTCGAACCTGGAACCAATAGATTAAGAGTCTACTGCTCTACCAATTGAGCTATGGAGGCGAGTGTCCGCAGCAACGGCCCGAGGTTGGAAACTAATTCCCCCGCGGGCCGCGCATTTTAGGCGTCCGTGGGGCGGCGGTCAAGATTCAGACGATGATCATTCCGAGCGTGTCATCCTGCCGCCTCAGGATGACACTTGCGTCAACACCGACGCGTCCGGGAACTCCGTCGATTGCATCGGCGTTGCTACGACATGAAAGGAGTCACCATGCCCAAGCTTTTCGCTTCACTTGCCGCGTTGGTGCTCGTTGCCCTGCCGCTCGTGGCGCAGAAACCCGAGCCGCCGAAGTTCGGCGAGCAGATGGAAGTCAACGTCGTCCTCGCCGACGCCATCGTGACCGACCGGAAGGGCCAGCAGATCCTCGGTCTTGACAAAGACGACTTCATCGTCAAGGAGAACGGAGTCCCGCAGCCGGTCGATTCGGTCGACTATTTCACGAACCGCCGCCTTCTCACCGGGCCTGAACAAACCGCCGCTTTCAAGGTGGAGCGGGTCCGCGAGGAGCGCTATTTCATCCTGTTCTTCGACAAGCCGAACAACGGCGCGCTCTTCGATCAGATCGCTCTCGCCCGCTCGGCGGCCGAGCAGTTCATCTCCAGGGACCTGAAGCCGGGCGACCTCGTCGCCATCGCCGGCCACGACGTGCGCCTCAAGGTGTACAGCGACTTCACCTCCGATAAGAGCCGGCTGCAGAAGGCTCTTGACGAAGTGGCCCGCTTCGGCCGCGGCCTCAAGACCAGCGACGCGCCACCGAACGGCCCGTCGATTCTCCGCGCGGTGGGCGCGTCGCGGATGATCAACCGCACCGGAACGGTCTACGAGGCCCTCGAAGTTCTGGGCGATTCCGTGCGCGGCATCAGGGCTCGCAAGGACGTCGTCCTTTTCTCGCCCGGAATCCGCGAGCCCGGTGAGGAGTCGCGCCGCGGCATCCTGCTCTCGACCAGCCGCTATTACGATCCGATGATCCACGCCCTCAACGCCGCCAACGTCACCGTCTACGCCGTAAATCTGCAGCAGGATCCGCCCAACCTGCCTGTCGTTCATCAGACCCTCGACCGGATCTCCTCGGAGACCAACGGCGAGTACTTCCGCTGGAACACCAGCTTCATCCCGGCACTCGAGAAGGTCGAGAAGACCACGAACGGCTACTACCTCATCACCTACACGGCCCATCATCCAAAAGGGACGCAGGGATACCAGAAGATCGAGGTGGCACTGCGAAACCCGGAATTTCGGATCAGGGCGAGGGACGGATATCACTTCGGAGAGTAAAGCCACCGCGCAGCGTTGCGGTTGACCACCATAACGCGTTGCGTTATGGTGACGTCTGTGATCCTGAGATTCAAGGATCGTGAGACGGCGAGGGTCTTCAACCGAGAACGCTCGCGACGGCTACCGCCCGAGATCCAATCAACGGCGCTGCGCAAACTGAGGATGCTGGCTGCGGCGGCCCGACTCGACGATCTGCGCGTGCCGCCGGGCAACCGGCTCGAGAAGTTGCGCGGAGATCGGGAAGGCCAATGGAGCATCGCGATCAATGATCAATGGCGGATCTGCTTCTATTGGGATGGCAGCAATGCCGATGCTGTCGAGATCGTCGACTACCACTAGCGGGAGGGATCATGAAACTTCCACCGGTTCATCCAGGCGAGGTTCTTCTCGAGGACTTCCTCAAACCGATGGGGATCACGCAGTACCGTCTTGCAAAGGACATCAGCGTGCCTCCGAGGCGGATCAACGAGATCGTCCTCGGAAAGCGGAGCCTCTCGGCGGATACCGCGCTTCGCCTCGCACGATTCTTCGGAACATCCGAGGAGCTTTGGCTGAACCTCCAGAATCAGTACGATCTCGACAACGCGCGTGATCAATTGGGCGATCGCCTGGCGCGAGAGGTACTGCAGTTGCGTCCCCGTCCGGCTGCGAAACCAAGTGGATCGACCGCCGCTAGGTCCGCAGGCCTCGCGAAGCGCAGGGTTTCCGCGATGCGGAGAACTACGAGGTAGGGACGGTTAACCGCTCTCTCTCGATCCGCCACCGCACCAGCATTCCAGGCGCGAGCTGCGCCAGCTTCCACCGCTCCTCCGAGGCGACCGTGACCGGTTGCAGATAACCGCCGGTCACGGGATGGTCCGGTCCCATCACGATGATCGAACCATCGGGATGCCATTGCACACTGCCGCACTGCATTCCGCACGATGGAAGATTCGCGGGAATCTCCGCTTCGATGCGATCGGTCGGACGGAGGCGGATACCGACGCGATCGATCTGCGGCGTCACTTCCCATTCGTTCGCGGCGATGGCGTCGAGCTCTCGCGGCGAGACTGGATGCGGTCCGGCAATCGCGCGGATCTCGCGTATCTCCCCTCGCGCCAATGATGCAACGATCGCCTCGCTCAGGCGCGAGCTCGCAGAGTAGAGCGCACCGCGCCGCAGCGGTGGCGGCTGGCCGTAGAGCATGCGAGGCACGTCGATTCCGCCAGTGACCGCGAGCCAGCCGCGGAGTCCGCCGCGAATTCTGCCGACGGCGAGTGTTGCTCCGGCGCGCACCGCGAATCTCCTCGGATCGGCAGGCGACGAGCCATCGACTTTCAGGTCAGCGGCGGCGCCGGACCATGAGACCTCTGCTGGACGCTCGAACCGCAGTTGCGGGCCGACCATCACGCATTCGAGCAGCGGCGCATCTGCGGCATTGCCAACGGCACGGTTGGCGAGGGCAGCGGCCTCGAGGTCGAAGGGACCGCCGGCCGGCAGTCCGTAGACTGAGCGCGACCAATCCTCCGCGCTGACGACTTGCGTGAGTTGTCCGGGCTGGACGACCTCGGCGATCAGCGGGGCGTCGAGCACGGAAGCCATCGCCGGCTCCGGCCGGGCGAGGATTTCCCGCTCAGTCGGCACGATCATCACGGTATCGCCCGGCTCGATCAGAATCGGCGGGTCGCTTGACGGATCCCAAAGCGCGGCGTCGGTGCGGCCGAGGAGATTCCATCCACCGGGAGAATCGACCGGGTAGAAGCCGGCGCGCGTGCCGGCGATGGCGAACGTTCCGCCAGGCACCCGCACCCGCGAGGTCGGGCGGCGCGGCAAGGCCCACGCATCCGGCCAGCCGTCGAGATACGCGAAGCCTGCGCGAAACCCGAGGTATCGGGCGGTAAGGCGAAGATCCGCGACGCCGCGAAGGAATGCGTCGCGCGAGAGGCCGCCTTTCGCGAGGATCTCGTCAAGATCAGGCCCGTACGCGTCGCCGAAGTTGACGTCGATGCGATGCGCCCGCGCGGAGAGAGTTGCCTCGCCGCTCCGCGACGCGAGTGCGCCGCGGATTGCGCCCTCAACGCCGAGCGCTCCCGGCTCATGAATGACGAGGATCGATCGCTCGCCTGCGATCGAAGCGAGCACGCCGTCCAGCGATCGCAGTCGCGAGGCGTGCGCGTGAAGCACTTCCGCGGAGAGGTCATCCATGGTGACCATGAGGGCGCGGTCGCCGGCGGGAGCGATCTCAGTCATTGCCCGATCATGCCAAACAAGACCGCAGGCAGCACGCTCCCCGCCTCCACGTGCGTGACGCCACGCTCCATGATCGCGAGGGCGTTGGCCTGCACCATCGACGTCGTCACGCCCGATCCCTGCGCCCGCATCGGAGTCGCCAGGAGCGAGCCATCGCGAGCCACGACGCGTACACGGTGGTAGGTGCGCCGGTCGCCGCGCGAGGTCATATCCGCAGCCATTCTCACCGACACCGCCGGGGGGAGAATGTCCGTGGTCTGTCCCATCAGCTTTCGCAACGCCGGAGCGACGAAAAGATGAAACGAGACCATGCACGACACCGGATTGCCTGGAAGGCCGAAGCAGATTCGTCCGCGCAACGTCGAGAGCACGACCGGTTTGCCGGGCTTCATCGCCACCTGCCAGAACTTCGTCTCCGCGCCCAGGGCGTCGAGCGCGTCCTTCACGAAATCGTAGGCACCGGCGGAGACGCCGCCGGACGAGATGATGACGTCGGAGGCGAGCGCCGACTCGAACGCGGCAATCGTCGCCTCGCGTGTATCGCGCACGATTCCGAGAGGGCGCGGAATGGCGCCGGCCTCGCGAACCAGCGCTTCCAG
Source organism: Thermoanaerobaculia bacterium (assembly GCA_035632455.1). Taxonomy (GTDB): domain Bacteria; phylum Acidobacteriota; class Thermoanaerobaculia; order Gp7-AA8; family Gp7-AA8; genus DASQGS01. Next base: position 6,489 of record DASQGS010000128.1, read on the forward strand.
AGCCCAGGCGTTCGAGTTGACGACCTTGCCCGGCGTGCGGACCTCGTCGATGCCGATGAGCTCGTTGCCGGTGGAGAGGATCGCGACTTCCGGCCGTCGCCCGACGCGCAACACGCTTTTTTGCACAGCGGCCAGGACGCCGATCTCGCCAGGCCCGATGCGGATGCCTTCGCTCACCACGATGTCGCCGGCGAGCATGTCCTCGCCTCGGCGGCGGATGTGCGTGCCGGCTTGGATCGGCTGATACACGCGCACGGTCTCCCGACCGGCATCGGTGATCTCGACATGGGCCACGGCATCGGCGCCGTCCGGCATGAGCGCACCGGTCATGATGCGGATCGCGGTGCCGGGCTCGACGCTGCGATTGGCTAACGAGCCCGCCGGGAGATCCTCGATCACGCGCAGAATCGCGGGATGCTCCTGAGTGGCGCCATCGAGATCGCCGGCGCGGACGGCGTAGCCATCCATCGCAGTGTTGTCGCGCTGCGGCACGTCAGCCGGCGCGATGACATCTTCGCGCAGCACCCTTCCGAGCGCCTCGCCAAGCGAGACTTCTTCCTCGGGAAGCGGCGCGACGGCGGCAAGAACCTGCTCCTGCGCCTCCTCGACGGCAAGCATCCGCTCATTCGCTCGGGCACGCTGAAACGTGGTCGGCATACTGTGATGATAGCGGAGCCAGTGGCCGAAGTTTTCAACTTCGGCCGCGGCGCTTGGCAGACGTCCACACGCTACATCCAGACTTCGACGCCGAGTTTTGTTGATTTGCGTCGAGGCGGGGGGCGATGGCCTTGAGTATCCCAAGCTCCGAGGCCGAACTTGAAATGAAAAGTTCGGCCACTCACACGACGTACGCCACAGCGAACCCGATCTGCGCTGCCATCATCATCAGGTACATGTGGCGCCACGACGGGTGGTTCTCCGTCGCCGTGAGCTCGTCGGGATTGCGAACCAGCAGCCAGACCGTGTAGGCGCCCCAGGCCGCGAGGCCGAAACCGAGGATGGTGAGAAACGTGCGGTTGCCGGTGAGTATGGTGTGGCCCGGCGAGAGCGGATCGTGAAGCGACGCGCCAAGGGGCAGGAGCAGCCAGGGAAAGACGAAGGACGGCGCGATCATGTACGCCGCTTTGCGCACGCCGAAGGCGATCGGCAGGGTACGGCATCCGCCGGCGCGATCGCCTTCGATGTCCGAGAAGTCTTTCGTCGACGCCGAGCCGAGGAGGAAGAACATGAAGACCGAGCCGATGAACCACGGCTCGGATGAGGCCAGTAATCGCGGCGCCGCGGCGAAGGCATGCGCGACCATGGTCCATCCAGCGACTTTCAACAAGCAGCCTCGGGGAATGGCGATGGTGACGTTCGCGAGGATCGAGTGTGCCTTCGTCCGTCCGAGGAGCGGCGCGGAGTAGATGAACGTCGACAGCATCCCGATGAGATAGATGAAGAAGCACTCGTGCGCGCCGAGGGGAGCGAAGCACTTGGCAGCCCAGGTGTTAAAGGGGAAGACGACCACCCACCAGGTCGGGATGATCGCCAGGGTGTAAAAGATCCAGGTGAAAATCCACGCTTGGCGCAGCGAGAGTGCGCCGGTGACCAGCGGGCGCGATGGTTTGTTGATGCGATCGATCTCGAGGTCGTAGATCTGGTTGATGGCGTTCGAAGCCGCGTTCAGAAATGACGCGCAGAGCGACCCGAGGATGACCGTCATGACCACGGGCAAGGTCACGGCGCGGGCGGGGTCGGGATTGTGCGCCGATCCGAATGCGCACACCGCTCCGGAGATGATTCCGAAAAGCGGCGGTAAGAGGGTGAACGGGCGTGCAAGCGCGATGTAGTGCTTCATCGCGGGCAAGTGTATGTCACGCTGGTCTATGCTTGGTCACGTCGAATGAAGAGTTGCCTCGCATGCCGCAGGACCTGGGAAGCCGCCGGCTGGATCTGCCCGCAATGCGGATGGAAGCCGGCGGCGATCGACGGCTTTCTCGCGTTCGCGCCGGAGCTGAGCGCAGACCACGAGGGCTTCGACAACAAGTTTTTCGAGCAGCTTGCGGCGATCGAGCCGGAGAGTTTCTGGTTTCGCAATCGCAACGCCCTCATCATCTGGGCCCTGCGAACCTACTTCCCGCGCGCGAAGCGGCTCCTGGAGATCGGCTGCGGCACGGGCTTCGTGCTTCAGGGGATTCACCGAGCGCTTCCTGAGGGCGAGCTGTTCGGAAGCGAAGTCCTGATTGCCGGCCTGCCCTTCGCACGAGCCCGCGTTCCGGCGGCGGAGCTCTATCAGATGGACGCGCGGCGGATCCCGTTCGACTCCGATCTCGACGTCGCCGGCGCGTTTGACGTCATCGAGCACATCGAGGACGACGAGGTGGTGCTGCGAGAGATGCTGCGGGCCGTCCGGCCGGGCGGTGGAATCGTCCTCACGGTTCCGCAGCATCGGTTTCTCTGGGGTGTGACCGATGAGGTGGCCCATCATCGCCGCCGCTATGCGCGCAGCGAGTTGGTCATGAAGGTCCGGAGTGCCGGGTTCGAAGTCGTGCGTGCGACTTCTTTCGTGGCAACCATCCTCCCGCTGATGCTTGTCTCACGGTGGCGTCAGCGAGGCGTCACCGCCGAGGAATTCGATGAGATGGCCGAGCACAACATCCCGCGATGGATGGACCACATGCTGCGCGTGCCCGTCGCTGTAGAGCGCGGTCTGATTCGGGCCGGAATCTCGCTGCCGTTCGGAGGTTCGTTGCTCCTCGTTGGCAGGCGGCCAGGCGCGTGATGTCCGCGGCGAGCCGTTCCACCAAATTTCAAATATGTCCGGCTGGAGTTAGACTCTAGCGAAGGCGCGCATTGCGCCGAATTGGAAAGCGTATGATTCGAAAACCTGTATTGGAAAGCGAGCCGGCGGATGAGGATCTATCCTCTCTGCCATCGAGGAGTATGAATAACGAACGGAAAATCGCGCTGTTCATCGATTTCGAGAACATCGCCATCGGCGTCACCGACGCAAAATACAAAAAGTTCGAGATCGCGCTGCTGCTGGAGCGCCTGCTGGAGAAAGGGAAGATCGTCGTCAAGCGCGCCTACTGCGACTGGGACAAGTTCCCCGATTACAAGCGCGAGCTCCACGAGGCGGCCATCGAGCTGATCGAGATCCCGGGCCGCTCCTACTCCGGCAAGAACTCGGCGGACATCCGTATGGCCGTCGACGCCATGGACATGGCCTGGTCGAAGGAGCACATCGACCTCTTCGTGATCGCCTCGGGCGACTCGGATTTCTCGCCGCTGGTCTCGAAGCTGAAGGAGAACGACAAGTACGTGATCGGGGTCGGCGTGAAGAACTCGTCGAGCGATCTGCTGATCGACAACTGCGACGAGTTCATCTTCTACGAGGATCTGGTGCGCCCCCAGAAGGCGCCGAACGTCGCCTTCAAGGACAAGAAGCAGGCCGAGGTCTTCAAACTTCTGATCGACTCGATCAAGGCCCTGATGCGCGAGAACAAGGAGATCCTCTGGGGCTCGATGATCAAGCAGACCATGCAGCGCAAGAAGCCGACGTTCAACGAGGAGTACTACGGCTACAACACGTTCAGCGATCTGCTCGAGGACGCGCAAGCGAACAACATCATCAAGATCAAGCGCGACATCAAGAGCGGGT
>DASQGS010000129.1:0-15109 GCA_035632455.1 Thermoanaerobaculia bacterium
AATCAGGCGGCGCATGATGATCCATTCTACGGCTCAGGAGACGAAATGGATGGCGTTGGGGCAGTGCTTGGCGGTAAGGGAAGTCCCCTCTCCCCGCCAGCGCTGTAACGCCAGAAACGCAGCTCTAAATTCGGGGAGAGGGCAGGGAGAGGGGCAACAGAGCGCGCAAATGTAGGCTGACGACGCCGCGTTTTGTGCTGGGTTTTCCCCTCACCCCGGCCCTCTCCCCGAACGCGATTTCGGCACGAACTCAATCCTCGCGGGGAGAGGGAGAGAATTCTCCCAAGTGCTCAATAAGGTCCCTACTCCGCGCTCCAATAGATCGCATTGAACACCATCGGGAACGTTGCGTGTGTCTGGCCACGATGCTGCGGTCTGAACGCAAACAGCACGATCTTCCCTTTGCCGTACGTCATCGCAACGGCCGCGGCCTTGCGGGTCAGTTTCTCCTCACCGTTGATCCAGCCGGATAGCAGGATGTCTCGCGGGTCTTCCGGATACGTGGCGAGAACCCAGCGCTTCATCTCCAGGCCGGGCGATGTCGTCTCGAAGACGATGGGGTGATCGATGAATGCCGCGACCTCGCTTGGCATGCCGAACGTCACCGGATGATCCGTTCGAACGTGGAGCCTGACGAGTGAGCCGGGAACCGAGAACTCATCCGGCCTCGTGCGCGCTAGTGCGTTGCGGACCGGGATATTGAACTCCTGGATGACGTAATCCGAGGCTGCCCCGAAGGCGATGAGCGTGCCGCCGGTGTTCACGAATGTGCGCAGCGCCTCGGCGCCGTCTTTCTCGAGGCCGCCGCGATATTCGGGTGGCAGCTCGTCCGCGTACTTCATGCCCCCTTCTTCGACTCGCCGGCGTCCGGTGGCGATCTCTTCCTTATCGATATCGGGGAGGATGATGGCGTCGAAGCGCGTTGCGAGTGCGCCGGTCGCCGCCGCCGTCGCGTTGTGCGATGACGACGCTGCGCCAGCGGGCGGCGCAGGCCGCGGCGGGAAGGGCGGTGGGCCTGAAACGCCGCGCACGTCGTTCGTCGTGACGACATCGGGCGCGAAGCCGTAGGTATCGAGCAGCCAACGGGTCCAGCCCTCGTCGAGCGACGCGCTCCATGGCTTGAAGATCGCGACGCGCGGCGCGCGGAGCTTCTTCGCATCCGCCGGCGCGTTGTCGCCGAGGATGAACGACGGTGTTCCGTCGACCGTGGCTAGCGACACGCTCTGCTTCTTCGCAAGCGCTGAGTTCACCGCGATAGCCGCTTGCGCGCTCGTCGCGGCAATAACGCGCTCCTTATCGAAGCGGTCGCTCGCGCCGAACGTCGCCGGCGCTGCATTCGCCAGCTCCCGCGGAAGCAGCGAGTGCTCGACGGTGACGCCCATCATCATCGGCAGCGTCCACGTCGCGATGTCATACGGTCGCAGGATCTCCTTCCCCGCCTGCAAACGCACCTCGGGATAGCGTTGCGGCTCGAGCATCTCGCTGACGAACTTCCCGTACGGCTGGGCCATAGGAATCCAGGCGTCGCCGTTCTGCGAGCGCACGATTCGCACGCCATGGTCCGAGAGCATGCGGAGCATGAACTCGGCGGTCGGCCAGTCCCGCTGCTGCTTCGGTACGCGATAGGCCTCGCCCGGCTTCGCGATTGCGATCGCGGCGCGTGCGCGCGCGGCCACGTCGCGCAGGAAATCCTCGCGACGCTCCGTGGCGATCTCGAGCAGCGCGTCCGAGGCGATGCGCTCGTAGTCCATGATGTCGCGCATCCGCCACGTCCCGCCCTCCCATGGGTGCGGATGATTGACCGTTGCTTTGTAATCGATGAGGCCCTTCTGTCCGCCGCGCAGCTCGCTCGGCTCGATCGTGATCGGCGTCGCGATGCGCGCCGAGGCCGTCTCCAAAAGCAGGCCGGTGATGTTCTTCCACCAGCCCGTGTTGCGCGTGCCGCCGAGCCAATACGCGTCGAACGAGAAGCCGTAGATCATCCCGGCCTTGTTCTGCTGTTCGAGACGGAAGGCCATGTTCGATCCGATCAGGTTCGCCTCGCGCCAGATCAGCGGATGCACGGTGGGGTCGAGCGGATCGGCGAACGGTGGGATGAACATGCGCGGGCCGTCCGTGCCCATCTGGTGCTCGTCGACGAACACCTGCGGCATCCACTCGTGGTAGACGGCGCGCGTCAGGTTCCGGGTCTCCGCCTGCGTGAGCATGAACCAGTCGCGATTGTTGTCGTGGCCGACGTAGTGGTGATAGAGCCACGGCAGCCGGCCGCCTTCGTAGCGCGTGCCGAGGTTCTTGCGATACCAGTCCGTGACGATGATCTGCCCGTCGGGATTGAGCGAAGGGACGAGCAGAAGGACGACGTTGTCGAGCCGGCGTTTGGTCTCGGGATCATTCGCGGCTGCGAGATCGTGGGCCCATTCCATCGCCATCTGGCTCGACGCGATCTCGGTCGAGTGGATGTTGCAGGTGACGAGGACGAAGGTCTTTCCCTCTTTCACCAATGCATTGAGCTGTTCGTCCGTGAGGCCGCTCGGATCGGCCAGGCGATGCGCGATCTGCTGCAGGCGTGCTTTGTTTTTCAGGTTCGCCTCGGACGAGATGACGGCCATGATCATGTCCTCGCCGAGCGTCGTCTTCCCGAGGTCCTCGATCTCGACCCGCGGCGACGCCGCTGCGAGCGCCCGGAAGTAGGAAACGATCTGGCGGTAGTCGGCGAGCGTCTTGTCGGCGCCGACCTTCATCCCGAGAAAATCGGATGGCGCAGGAATCGAAGCGGCGACGGCGGCAGTCGTGAACAGCAGAAAAATGGCAGCAAATCGCAGGTTTCGCATGGCGCGGGATTATGGCATGGGTGCGCGGACGGACGAGCCGCCCTCGGCCTTCGTTTGAATCGCTTCCACACCGGAGGTATCCTCGCGACGCATCGGGCCGCGCCGGTCCGACGGAGGCCGCATGACTCCCGCCGACATCGACATCCTGCTCTCCGAGTATCGCGCCGCCACGTTTGCCCACCTCGAGCCGAACGACGGCACGGATGATTGGATCCAGCGCGTGAACGAGGCCGCCGGTCGCATGGTCGTGATCGCGAAGGAAGTCGGCGATCTCGGCAGCCCCGCCGTCGACGACTTCGCCTCGCTCCTCGGCGAGGAGGGCGAGCTGTCGATCCACGCCGCCCACCACATCCTCGACTTCATGCACCCCGGCGACGTGGCCCGCGGCCTGGCCCTCGCTCTCATCGAGCAAGCCGCAACCGGCGAATCCCTCGACGCCATCTGCGAGCGCACCTGGCTCGAGAACTGGCAAGCCGAACAACAAAACGAATAGCGATGGACTGCGGCGGCTCGCCGCGGTTTATGGACTGCGGCGGCCAAAGCTGCCGCTTATGGAGTGCGGCGGCCCCGCCGCCGCTTTCTGTGGATTGGGCGCGGGTTGTGCGAACGGTACTTCGGTCGTGGGCGTTGGGTTTACACTAAAGGCCATGCAAGTCACACTCAACCTGCCCGACGATATTTCAGCGGCTCTCGAAGGCCAATGGGCGGATCTCCCTCGGCATGCCCTCGAGGCACTCGCCGTCGAGGCCTATCGCTCCGGCGCGCTGACCGAGAACCAGGTGCGGTGCCTCCTCGGCCTCGACTCGCGCTTCCAGGTTCACGCCCTCCTCAAGGATCATCGCGTTCCCCTTCGCTACACCGAGGCGGATCTCGAAGACGATCTGGCTGCGCACCGCGAGCTGGGGATTCTCGGCGGGAGATGATCGTCTTTGCCGACAGCAGCCCCTTCATTGTGTTATTTCTCGTCGAATATGCATGACTGTCGGCATCGCGCGCTTGCCGGTGTTCGGCGGATCATGTAGGCTTTTCGCATGCTCGATTGGAGCCAATGTCCGGCGATGGAGCGCCTCGCCGAGAGGGCGAGCGGAGCCTGGGTTTTCCAAGGGACGCGTGTGTCTGTCCATGCTCTGTTCGCGAACCGGCAAGACGGTGCCCGTGTCGACGATTTTCTTGAGTGGTTTCCCGGCGTCACCCGTGAACAGGTCGAAGCCGTCCTGCGCCATGCCGAGAAGAGCCTAGTCGTGGCCTAATGCACGACGTCTGGTCGTAGGTCATGAGGATTGGTAACTACTGACCTCAACCTGCGGTATCAACAGAGCGTTACTGGGCGACGGCTCGCGATTGTCACTCTTTGGACGACGAGCTGGCCGAGGCTTCGACTTCATGTGACCCGAATCGCTGCCGCGATCGATCAACTCCGCTCCGGCGATTTCGTCGGCTTGAGTTCAGGGTAGGCAAGACACACGACCTTGCTACGGCCCAGAGGCTGCTTCACGCAGCTCACTGATGCCGACGCTGGCGGAACATAATGCCACAGAGCACAACCAGAACAACTGTGAATGCCTCCACTGCCGTCGACCTATGTACGAGCATGTCGTGAACGTCGGCCCGGGCGAACAGCGATGCCATCGGCGAGTACACCCATGACCAATAGCACGTATTCTCATCGACCGCGGATCGAAGGCATTCGAGAAGGTGTCGCTGATTGATGGCGGCGCCCACTTTGTAGATCAAGAACGAGGCCGTCGCGACGCTGACTGCTACAACGCGAATGACGCGCGACGGCCAGCCGTGCTTGACCAATAGAGCGAGGTATATCGCGCCGAAGACCGATAGTGGGAGGAGGAATCGTGGGCCCCAGTACCACGATCCGTGCCAACTCCACCAGGTCGCGTAGGCCAGGATCAGGCCGCACGAATACAAGAGCGAAAGCTGGACGAAGATGCGAGCACGGTCGGAGAGGCGCTGTCGGTAGAGCGCGAGCAGAAGGGGTCCGAGGAGAAAGGCCGGGATGAAGAACACGACGCCGCGAGAGGGGGCGGCGAGCTCACCCCAGAGGCCGGTCAATAGGGGTGTTGTGAATCCTTCGCGTTCGTAGCCGGTGCGAAAGATGCCGCCGCGGCGCACGTAGTTCTCGGCGAGAGTCGCGGCCAGACCGGCAAAGAGGCCGACCGCGCCGTACAGGGCGCGATAATCGACCCGATGTCCGCGGGCAGTCCGCATGAGAACAACAGCGAGGACGCCGCCTAGAACCCAGAACAATATCGGGTTCAACGGAATCGATGATGCAACCGTTACTGCGAGTGCAATTCCTTCTGAACGAGGCAGGCGCTCTGTGGGCTTGCTGAGCATATAGAGTGCCGCAAGGCTCAATAGCGTCCAAAGGCATTCTGAATAATAATCGCGGGCATTGGGGATGAGCATGCTTCCGAAGAGCAGCGCAAGGACCGTGCCTGCCGCCTGAAAGTCATTGAAGCCAAATGCGACAACAGCCATGCGAAAGAGCAGAACGACTATCAAGAACGCGATGACCTTGTTGAATCGAGCCACGAGCCCATGTGCACTATGGATGCGATGCTCGCGCCGCTCAGCCGGGCTGACGTTATGAAAGGTGTCATCAACTGAGGCGATCAGCGCTCCCACGGCATAGAGCGGCGTGGCGAGCATCGGCTGCACGAGCGTGTACTTGTCCGGCGTGAGCCTGTGATCCTCCGCAAGGGCGACAAGCGCATTCCACCGCGTAACTCCGTCGCCGGCGATTTGTCCTTTGTCCGAAAGGAGGAGGATGACCGCGACCAGAAAGAAGAAGAGAGCGCGGAAGGAGATCGGGTTGGCATCCGGCCCGACTGGGTGGTGCACGTCCGAGCCTTTGACGATAGAAATCTGTGCGGCGGGCTCCGATGGTTCCGGTTGCATCGGGCGAGTATACCGGGGATGTAAGCGAGCTCCGCGCAGAGGTTCCAAGGCCCTGGCCGAAGGCAGCCACTGTTGTCACGAACACCGTCGTGACAGTGCAGCCTGCGCTCCTCCGGTGAGAAGCGCAGGCTGACGAGTGGTTACGTTCGCTCGACGCGTACTATCGGGCCACCCGTCTCCGATGCGTGCCGCCTTTGGCTTGCAGCGTCCATTTCAGCTTCGAGAAATCGGCCGGAGCGGCGGGGTCAGTCAGGATCGTGAACGTGTCGCTGCTCGTGATCTGGCTGTTCGCGGGTACGAGTGAAAACTTCAGCGTGTCTTGGCCCTGTGCCACCTGAACCTGCGACGCATCGAGGCTGGTCAGTGTGGCCGTCAGAGAATCGAGGGCCGTGCCGGTGTTCAGGAGAGCGGCCCGGTATGTCGCGGACAACAGACCACCTGGAGCAGCTTGCTGGCTTACGAGCTCATAGTTGACAATGCTGACGAAGGGCAGCGCAGTTGGCGTGTTCGGGATTGTGCTTTGTGCATTTGTGAACGCAACTTCGGTGATGCCGCTGTTGATCGTGATGCTGGCGCTTGGAGTGCCGCTGGGAAGTGACGTGCCATTCACGGAGATGCCCGACACCGCGAAGCCGGGGGTGGGAACTTCCGTCACGGTCAGCCCGGTTCCAACAGGGAACGTGCCATCGACAACGCAGTAGCCGCCTTCTGCCGGTGGACCGGCAGGCACAGTGTAGGTTTGTGTAGTCCCTGACGTGGCTGGGCTGCCGACACTGAAGGTGAAGTTCGTCCCGACGGCAACGCCCGGGCCAGCAACCTTGCAGATCTTCAATTGGCCGGTCTTCGTCGAGCCGATGTTTGTGACTGTGACTTCGGTGAAGCCTGTGCCGATCGACACAGTAGCCTGGCCGTTCCCGTTCACGATGATGGGTGCTCCAACGCCGCGATTCGATGGATTGACGGTCATGTTCAGTACCTGGTATGGAGCCGGCGGCGTCTCCTGAACGGTGACGTTCGTGCCGACAGGGAACGTGCCGTCGAGCACGCAATAGCCGCCGGTCGCCGCCGGGCCCGCCGGAACGGTGTAGCTCACGCCGTTGGCGGTGATCGTGAAATTCTGGCCGAGGAGCACGCCTGCGCCTGCAACCTTGCAGATCTTCAATTGGCCGGTTCCCGTGGCCGGGCCGTTGATGAACCGGACGACCGTCTCTGACGTGACGTCGCCGGCGTTCACTGTGACTACCGCGCTGCCGCCCGGAATGTTGAGACTCACCAGCCGATCGATAGGAGTCGTCTCAACGTCGACGAGCGAGAATCCGGCTCTGGGTGCCTCGGTCACAGTGACGGACCCGGCCTGCACGAGGATCGGCCCTGAGCAAGCCCCCACGGGCACGATGTAAGGATTGTTCGCGGCGCCGGAGACATTGAACGAGAAGCTGCCTGTGACCGTCGTCCCCGGGGCCGCGTCTTTGCAGACTTCCAGCACGCCGGTTGGGATCTTGGAGTTCGTGAAGTCGACGATTGTCTCGCTCGCGATATTGCCCGTCGGAACGCTGAGTATTGCGATTCGATTCGCAAGGTCGGACGACACGAGACGGTTCTCTTCCAATGACGTCGTGGCATTGAAGCCGTACGCGGTGATGGCGTTGACACCAACACCGGCCAACGCTGCCTCGGTAACCTTGACAGTGCCGGACGGAACCGGGATCGGCCCTGAGCAGAAGCCGGCCGGTACCACGATCGGAGAGCTGGTGAAGGTGCCGTTGGTCGCCGTGAATGTGAAATTGCCTGTTACCGGGTTCGTGAGGGAGGACGACTTGCAGATCTCGAGGAAAGCATTGGTAAGCGTAGTGCAGTTGTCCGTGAACTGCAGGTACTTGGGCTCGGCGCCAGCGTTGGACACGAAGGTGCTATAGAAGCCGGTAGTTACTGTAATCTTCCCGACAGTGTTGCTGAAGAGGTTGGCAACATAGACATTGCCATCTCCTGGACCGAGGGCGAGCCCAACGGGCCCGGAGTCTGGTGCAATGTCGATCTTGGGGCCGATCTGGCTGCCGCTGAGGTTAAACTTGAAGACAGAAGCGCAACTAGTCGCCGGCGGACTGGTGCCGCAGCTAACGGAGCTGAAGTTGGAGATCCAGACGGTGCCCGAGGTCACCAGGATTCCCGCTGGGTGGGCCAAGCCGATGCTCGTGGCCAGAGCGGGACTGAGGAAAGAGCCGAGAGGCGTCAGGTTCGGGGAGAACTTGAGCACGCCCAGGCCGGATGAGAAATGCGATGTGTAAACGGTACCGCTCGCGGGGTCGACGGCTACATCGTGCGAGGCGCCGGTCGGCGCGCTGAACAGCGGGCTGACCGTTCCGCTCGACGTGGCCGCCGCCACGATTGCCGATGTGCTGAGAGCAAAGATCTGGTTGACGCCGTAGTCAGCCGCGTAGAGTGTCGATCCATCGGTACTGAGAGCAAGAGCTGCGACGCTGCTGCCTCCTGCGATGGAGACACCACCGCTGCCTAGTGGTAGCAGTGTGGCAGGGTCATAGACACTGATCTTCGCCGAATTGTTGGCGACGAACAGCGCAGGGGCGCCCCCAATAACACAAGCAACCCCTTCGCCCCCGCCATTTGCGGGAGTGCCGATCGGGTTGCCGGTGATTGAGTCGAACAAGCGGATCTGCCCGCCGCTGAGATCACTCACGATCAACGTGGCCCGCACCGAAGGGGCCGCCCCGAGGAAGAGAGCGAGGACGATCGCGGTCGATGCCGCGAACCGATATCGCCGACTGCGCACCGGGATAGTGGACCATGGGCTGCTCATCCTCAGCGCCGTCTTTAATCGGTGATGGCCGGCCCGTAGAAAGAGCACAAGGTGCGCAATGACGAAGTCTTTCACGTTCATAGTTTTCTCCAGAAGTCAGCGCTGATCGGTAAGCGACCAACCCTGCGCCGAGTGTCAACTGTTGGACTGCATTGCGAGCCGAGCTGGGCCTGAATGGCGCTGACCGCGGCGCCTGTACCACAGACGAACGCATCAACACCCAGCCAACCTCGCCCTTCGACCCTTTTCATGACCTCCGCTTAGACGGACCCCGATCGGAAATTCCGAGTCATCGCTTGCGCTCCTTGCCACTCTCCTTAAGAATGGTGTTATTCCGCCGAAAGAGAGGCCGGCTTGGAACCTCGGGAGCTGTTGACGTCCAACCTCGCGTTGATCCAGCGGGTGATTTCATTCGCCTGCCGCCGGCATCGCTTCGATCCGGAGGAGGCTGAGGACTTCGCCTCCGCCGTCCATTTGAAGCTCATCGAAAACGAGTACGCGATCGTGCGGGCCTACGAAAGCCGGTGCACGTTCGCCACGTACATCAGCGTCGTCGTCCAGCGCATGGCTCTCGACTACCGAACTCACACTTGGGGCAGGTGGCACGCCTCGGCCGAGGCGAAGCGGCTCGGGCCGCTGGCCGTCGATCTCGAGCAACTGCTCCGCCGAGACGGCCACTCGTTCGATCAGGCGCTGCAGATCCTCGCCCCGAGGCATGAGGGCTTCACGCCGGAAAACCTGCGTTTGTTGGCTGATCGACTTCCCGAGCGTTCGCCGAGGCATCGAGACATCGCGCTGGACAACGCGGACTCGATCGCCGGAGCGCGCACCGATGACGTTGAAGAGAAGGTCCGCACCGGCGAACGGCTCCAGACCTCGGAGAGGCTCTCCTCGGTCATGTCCGCGGTCATCGACCGATTGGCCGATGACGACAGGCTCATCCTTCAACTCAGGTTTGAGGGAGGGATGAGCGTGGCCCAGATCGCGAGGGCTCTCCAGCTCGACCAGAAGCTCCTCTACCGCCGGATCGAGCGCCGGATGCGCGAGATCCGGACCGAGCTCGAGCAATCGGGCATGACGCCGGACGAGGTCCTCGACCTGATCGGCCACGACGAGGCCGTCCTCCATTTCGACCTCGGAAAACGCATCCCGCGTCCGTCCATAGAGCGTGATGAGAGGACGACGGCACATTCGGAGGAGTCGCAATGAACGAGGAGCCGCGTCACCCGGAGGCTCGTGTCATGGCTTTGTTTGTTGATGGAGCCCTGGCCCAGCGGGAAGTCGCGGCTGTGGCGGACCATTTGCGCGGATGTGCAGACTGCCGCACGATCGTCGCGGAGACGGCGCGGTTCGAGCGCGAAGAGGAGGCCTCGCGGCGGCCGCACCGCACGACCTGGTGGCTGGCGGCGGCCGCGGTCCTGGCAGCCGTCGCGGTCGCCGTTCCGATGATGCGTTGGATCTCGGCGCGCGATGCCTCGCCGATCGCGCGCCTCGTCGCGGCCTCGCCGAAAGAGCACCGCGTCGTCGCGGCGCGGTTGTCGGGATTCCCGTGGGCGCGCCTGCAGGCGCCTGCGCGGGGCGTCGCAGCGACCGATCCCGCCGACCTCAAGCTGACAGGCGCCGCGAACGACGTTCTGGCGAAGGCCATCGATCAGACGGCGCCGGAGTCGAGCCATGCCGCCGGCGTGGCCTATCTCCTCATCGATCGAAGTCAGGACAGCGTCGATGCCCTGCAGCGTGCCGCGGCGGGCAAGCCGAACGATCCGCACGTGTGGAACGATCTCGCCGCCGCGCGCTATGCGATTGCCAAGCGCGATGGGCGTCTGTCGGAGCTGCCGATCGCCCTCACGGCGACCGATCACGCGCTGCGCCTCGATCCGAAGTTCGCGGAAGCGCTGTTCAATCGCGCCCTGATTCTCGAGCATCTCGAACTGCAAGATCAGGCGCGCAAGGCGTGGGACAGCTACCTGCGAGTCGATGGCGCGAGCGACTGGACACTCGAGGCGCGCGAACACCTGAAGGCCCTGGACAAGAAAGGTGCGGCTTTCGACAAGAAGGTACACCTCCAGATGCCGGCCGATGCGCTCGTGCGCCAGTTTCCGTACGAGGCCCGGGCGTACGGCGAGGGGCCGATCCTCGGCGAATGGGCCGATGCCGAGCTGGCTGGCAACCACGATCTCGCGGCGGCAAAGCTCGCTCGCGTCCGGGCGATCGCTGATTCGCTAGCTGCGTACAACGGCGAGCAGCTTCTCGGCGATGCGGTCTCAGCGATCGAGCATGCCAGCGACGCCGATCGAGCATCGCTCGCTGCCGCTCACCGGCTTTACTGCAATGCCCGTAACGACTACAACAAACGGAGTCTCGGCACCGCCGAAAAAGGGCTCCGCGGAGCCGCTGAGCAGTTCCGGCGGGCCGGAAGTCCGATGTCCGGCGTGGCTGCGTACTACATGGCCCAGGCGGCGTTCGACCAGCATCGCGGGGCTGAGGCGCGCGACGAGTTGACGAGTCTCCTCGCTTCGGTGGATGGGCGCCACCGTGCGCTCGCGGCGCAGATCCGCTGGGAGCTTGCCGTCATCGCGAACGCAGACGGCGACTGGGGGACAGGCGTCCGCGAGGCCGATTTGGCCGCGGCGGCGTTTCGCTCGCTGGGAGAGCAGTCGAACGAGGCATTCACGGAGGACGTCGCGGCGCATGCGCTGGAGATGATCGGCGACAGCGATGAAGCCTGGTCGCGTCGCGTCCGTGCCAACGCAGTCTTCAGCGCGAAGGGACAGCATCGGCAGATCGATACGATGCTTCACAGCGCAGCCATGACCCTCGCTTCGACCGATCGAACCGAAGCTGCCGGGGCATTGATCGATCTGATGATCGGCGATGCCGGGGACAGCGATCCAGCAAGAGTAGCCGCTTCCCTTGCCGACCGCGTGCGCGACGCCGTGCGCGACGGTGACGCTGAGGCTGCGCGTCGCGCTCTCGTCGACGCGCACGCCTCGGCGGCGCGGGTCCAGGACGCCGCGCTTCGAGAAGAGGTGGATGCCCGAATCGCATTGGCCGAGGCCAGCGCGTGGCGGGCTGCCGAGCCTCGCGCCGCCATCGCGTCGCTTGATCGCACGATCGCGTTTCTCGGGAAGGGCCGGCTTGGGTCGCTCCTGCCGGATGCCTACTTGCAGCGCGCGCGGGCTTTTCGCGCAGCGGGCGACGACGGCGCTGCGATTACGAATCTCAATACGGCGTTGGCCGAGGTGCAGCGGCAGCGGATCACCATTCCCGGAGGGGAAGGGCGGCGTCTCTTTCTCGACACCGCATCGCAGATCATCGAGGAGACGGTCGACCTCCAGTTGACGCGCGGTGCGGGTGCCGAGGCGTTCGCCGTCGCCGATCGCGCCCGCGCCACGGACGCGTCCGTACCGCAATCGAACGCAGCCGCGCGAGTACCGGCGGGCACGGCGGTGATCGAGTACAGCGTCCTTCCGCACGCCATCGCGCTCTTCTGCGTTTCGAGCGACGGGGTCCGTGCGGAGAGATCCGTGGTGGAGCGCCGCGATCTCAACAACATGATCGTTTCGTTCACGGACAAGATCCGCCGGAGGGCGGACATCGATCAGATCAATACCGAGGGAGCAGCGCTCTACCGGATGCTCATCGCGCCCGTGCAAGCGCGGCTCGCCGCCGCCGGCGAGCTTGTGATTGTCCCCGATCTGAGCCTTCATGCGCTGCCGTTCGAGGCGCTATGGGACGAGAGCCGCCATCAGTATCTCGTCGAGCAATTCACGATCCGCTTCGCCCCGGCAGCGGCGGCGGGACCCGCATATTCGGATCAGTTGTTGACGCCCGCGCTGGTGATCGCCGATCCGCCAGCGCCGCCGTGGCCGCTGCTGCCCGCGAGCCGGCAGGAAGCGGCGAAGATCGCTGCGATTCATGGAGCGACGCTTCTAACCGGCGAGGCGGCCACGCGCGCCCGGTTCCTCGAGGAGGCGCGGCGAAGCTCGCTGATTCACTTCGCGGGCCACGCGAACAGCGACGCGAGCACGTCGTACGGCGCGCTGATGCTCGCCGGCAGCACCGCGGAGTCCCGGGTCGTCAGCTCGAGCGACATCGCCCGGCTCGCGTTAACGCGCCATCCGCTCGTCGTGCTCGCCGCTTGCGGAACGTTCCGCGGCGATACGGCCCACGTGGCCGGGATGTCGAGCCTGGCACAGGCGTTTCTCGCTGCTGGAGCGCGCGGTGTTGTCGGCACGCTCTGGGAAGTGGACGACGACCTGTCGGCGTCTCTGTTCTCCCGCCTCCACGAAGGCCTCCGCGCCGGCGCGTCGCCAGCCCGAGCCCTCCGCGCCGCCCAGATCGCCATGCTCCACGACGGCGACTCCCGGCTGCGGCATCCGGCGACCTGGTCGCCGGTCGAGTACCTGAGCAACTTGTAAGGAGATGCATCATGGGAACGATCACAGCAGCCACGGCCATCATTCATTTCGTGGGGTTGTGCGTGTTTACGACCCAGACGAGGCCTGCCTGGACGGACCTGACGGCGAAGTCCGTTCCGTCGTCGGCATACGCACGGGAAGCGCCGACTCGGCCAATTCAGCAGACAGCGGTTCCGTACCTGGTCGCCGTCTTGCCCGTCGTCGATACTTCGAGCGGTATTGACTCCCACAAGGCACTCATTGCCTTCCGCCAGAGCCAAGTAGTGCTCGCGAATGGCTGGAAGCCGAGCCTGCTTCGGAGCGACGTGCCTTACGACCATGATCACCTCCTGTTTGTCGAATTGACGAAGGACCAGGTGAGTTTCGTCGCTACGGGAGTGAACGGCCCATCCCTTGCAGGCTTCCCGCTGACTCTGCCGAGCTTGAAGAAGTTGTACACGAAGCCGGGCCTGACACCGAATATGAACGCGGATTACACGCAAGCAGCTTCGTACGTACAGGCGGCGGCCGTGTTCGACCTTCCGGTGGGATCGCTCAATGCATGCATGGCGGGCCAAAACAACACGAGGTTTGATACGTTACTCAAGCTGAACACTGATTGCTTCCTGCTAATTGTGAGCGGCACGAAGACACTTGTTCTGAAAGCTCTGGACAACGACGATACTGTGCTCGTCGAGAATCTGCCCTGGGGATACGCCGCGGGAGACCCTAAGTATGCTCCTTCGCCCACGCCTCACTATCACGTCTATTGCGACATGGTTGGCGTGGATGGCAATACCTGCACAAGTACGGGATTTCCAAAGGCGACCGATCACGGTCTGGCGAGCAGTACGAATAGCACAGCACCAATAACGCAATGCAAATACAACGCGATGAACGCTCCGCTGGAGCGGGGCCGCGTGACGGTTGGAGCGCGGGGCTCAAAGGGGCCGCCTCCAGGAACGGCCGCCGCGAGTTTCGAGTGTTCGAACACCCAATGGCCGTAAACGAATAAGGCTGTATCCCCCGTTGCCGCTCCGCTTGTTCTTCCCGCTCTGAGCGGAGCGTCGCAACCGTCACCGATTTCCAACGCGTTCTGTAGCGGCCACGGGCGAAGTCCCTGGTCCGAGGGGCGAAGCTCGCGGTCTTCCGACCAACCCACCGATACCCGGCGGACGCCCATGACTCCGGTTCCGAAGTCCCGCCCGTCGTGTACGCGGCAAACCTGCAAGGAGAGATCCATGGCAACAACTACCGCAGCTTCAGCTCTCATTCATTTCATCGGCTTGTGCGTGTTCACGGCGCAGCCGAACGCGCCGGCGCTTACCGCTGGGACGAACTCGCCGCGGGCGGTCTTCGCGAGCGACGTCCGGACCGCTGCACAGACAGCACCAGCGCCGGATGCCCGCCGGATCGTCATTCTGCCGCGCGTCGCGCACACCAACGTCGAGGATCACACTGCGCTCATCGCCTTCCGTCAGAGCCAGCTCGTGTTCGCGACCGGATGGAAGCCGGCTGTGCTTCGGCGCGACAAGCCGGCCTACAATCGCGATCCCCTGCTCTATGTGCCGCTGCACGGCGAACGGGTGCGATTCGTGACCAATGGATTCGACGGCGTAACCATGATGATGCGGCCCCTCGTGCTGCCCAGCCTCAAGACTCTGTACAACATTGAGAATCTGAAGCAGGAGTACAGTCCTCCATCGTTTGCGGCAGCCGCGGCGGTGTTCGATGTCCCGGCGGCGGCGCTGAGCGCCTGTGCTGGCGGGGACGGCAACAGGTTCGACACGGAGCTCAAGCTGCAAAGCGATGGCGTTCTCATTGTGACGAGCGGGACGAAGACGATCGTTGTGAGGCTCCGGCCCGGCGACGCAACCGTGATCGTTGCAAACGTTCCCCTCAGTCTGGCTCAGGGCAGGTTCGACACGAATGCAAGCGTGCACACGATGCCGCATTACAGCGTCTATTGTGCAATGGGAGGAGTCGACCAGACCACGTGCCTCTCGAAGTCGTTCCCGGAGGCCGAGAGTCTCAGCGCCTGCCCCGACACCGGCTTTGATCCGGAAAACAGCGCGCGCGCCGCCAGCTTCGAGTGCTCCAATTCACAATGGCCGTAAGACGGCAGTATCTACAGGCTCCGTGGCCGA
>DASQGS010000130.1:0-4844 GCA_035632455.1 Thermoanaerobaculia bacterium
TTTACGAGTCTCCGTCGCTCGCCGCGATCCGCAAGCACCGCGAGGAACAGCTCGATCTCTTCCATCCCGGCATCAAGCGCTTCGTCAACCCGCACCGCTACCCGGTGGGGCTGGAGCAGCATTTGTTCGATTTGAAGACGAAGCTGGTGCTGGAGGCGCGGGGAGTGGTCGCTTGAGCCATCCAGAGGCATTCGAAATCCTGCTTAGCCAGGTGAATGCAGAACGCAGAACGCAGAACGCAGAATGCAGAATTGAGAAAGGTTGCTGCTGCGCTTGTGGCTTCTGCTGAATTGAGAAGTAGAAGTGGAGATAGAAGCGAGAATCGTTGCAGAGGCACGATCACTTGATCAGCCAGGTCTGCTTCTCAATTCTGTTTCAACTTCAGGCTTCTCAATTCCGTCGTAACCCACGGGCGCCGGTGTCGCTTTTCTCAATTCTGAATTCTGCGTTCTGCATTTACGTGGGGAACGCGAATCGCGATAACCTCACTGATGGCCCGACCGCCCGGCCGCGCTTCAAGTTCCAAACTCAGGAGGCCCCATGAAATCCGCACTCGTCCTCGTCGATCTGCAGTACGACTTCATGCCCGGCGGCGCGCTCGCCGTTTCAGTGGGCGATCGGGTCGTGCCTGTGGCGAACGAGCTCTCCGCGCATTTCGATCTCGTGGTGGCCACGCAGGATTGGCATCCGCGCGATCACGGCAGCTTCGCCTCGAATCATGCCGGCAAGAAGCCGGGCGACATGATCGAGCTCGGCGGAGTGCCGCAGGTGCTGTGGCCCGACCACTGCGTGCAGGGCTCGCCCGGCGCGGAGCTCCATCGCGACTTCGACCGGCGCCGCGTGAAGCAGATCTTCCGCAAAGGCACGGACCGCGAGATCGACAGCTACAGCGGGTTCTACGACAACGGCCACCGGAAGGCGACGGGCATGGGCGAGTTCTTGAAATCCGAGGGCGTGACCGACGTCTACATCGCCGGCCTTGCTACCGACTATTGCGTGAAGTTCACCGCGCTCGACGGCATCCGCCTCGGTTTTCGCGTTCACGTGATCGAAGATGGATGCCGCGGCGTGAATCTGAGCCCGGGCGATTCTGTGCGCGCGATCGAGGAGTTGCGAGGCGCAGGTGTGGAGATTCTGCAGAGCGAGATCCTGGCGCGGGTCTGAATGCGAAACAGAGTAGCTCACGCGAAGACGAGAAGACGCGAAGAGCGAGGGCGCGAAACGTTCCAAACCAAGGCCTCTTCTTCGCGTCTTCGCGTGAGCCAACTATCACGCCGCCGGCTCGAACTTCAGCGCCGCGAACCCGGTCGTGTGCGAAGCGTCGTCCATCACGCCGACTGACACGCCGTCGGTCCTCGCGTCCACCGATAGGTCGTAGTGCAGCGTGATCTCCTTGCGCCGCTTGAGCGACTCGGCCGGGAATCGGAGCTGGTGCTGCTGGTGCTTGATCTCGCTGACCACGCCGTCGGCGCGGATGAATGCGGTGTAGGTCGAGAAACTGCCGTGGAGGTCCGTGCCGTCGGGGAGGAGCGTCAGCGACGCGGTCGGGATCGTGATGTCGACCGGCACGACGCGCTGATCCGCGGCCGGTGCCGCGCCGGCGCTGGCTTTCATCCTGACGTTGAGATCGTTCTTGGCCACGGGATAGAAGAGGTTCGCGGCAACGATGTCGCCTATTTCCGAGGCCGTGGACCGCTCGACGAACGCCTGGCGTGTGCGAATCGCGCCGGCGCGAGGATTGCGCAGTTTCACTTCGATCGTCCGGACCGCGTCCTCGTTCCCGCCGTTCGCTCGATAGCCGATCGAGTAGTAGGCGAGGAGGTCATTGCGGATGGTGTCGAACGCGAGCTGGAAGTTGTTCGACGCGGTCAGGGCGGTTCCTCCGGTGGCGCTTGCGATCTTACGGACGGCCTGGAACGTTTCATCGGAGTGCTTGAAGCCCGGTGCTGACGTCGTTGCAAACTCATTGCTGAGACGGTCGGCGGCCATCCCTTCGAGATCGCCGCCGAGGCCGGCGGCATCGATGGAGTAGAACGTGACTCCTGCGGAGTTCGCGGCGCTCGTGATCTTGCTGACGACGAGGCGATCCGTGAACTCGCCGGCCGCGCTCATCCACGAGAACCCGCCTCCTCCGGCGAACTTGTCTTTCAAGCTCTCGAGGAACTGGAAGATCGACGCTCCAGGGTTTTCGTCGAGCCGCTCGGTTACGAGAACGAGCGCCTTGCGTCCCTCCATGCCGCGAAGAGTGGCCATTACGCCGGTGATTGCGGCCGTTTTCTCGTTCTGTTCGTGCGATAGGCGCATGGCGAAGGCCTGGGCGTCGGACAGCGCCAGCGCGAACGGCGGAGGAACGTTGACCACTTTGCCGTCAACCATCGTCTGAAAATCGGCCGGCATTCTGGCGATCTTCTTCTCGACTCGCTGTTCCTCGGCGAAGAGCGCGGTGCCGCTCGTGGAGGTTTTCTCGATCGCCGCGAGCTTCTCCGTCAGGGTGTTCGTGTCGCTGCTGAACGGCATCTCCACCTGCAGCCCAGGCCGCCACGACAGCAGCATGACCTGATCATTCGGCCTGACGATCTGCTGAAGGAACCCGCGGGCCGCGGTCAGGACCTTGTTTCGATTGAATGGCCGGAGCGACGATTCGTCGAGAAACAGCACGATCTTCCGGGAGCGAAGATCGGCGTGCTCGCCCGCCGCCGGCGCCACGGATGCGGGCGCCGGTGCGGATGCGGTTGCGGGCGACGAGGGTGCGGCGGTGACAGGGGAGTCGACCTCGGCGAAGTTCGAGATGTCGCGCTTCGCGCCGTTCTCGAAGAGCTCGAAGTCGTCTTTAGTCAAGCCGCGAACCGGCTTCCCGTCCTTGCCCGTGACGACGACGTCAACGTTGATGACGTGAACCTCGATGGTCTCGCCAAACGGCGAAGGCGGCTTCTTCTCCTGCGCCGATGCCGTGACCGGCAACAGGAGCAGACCCAATGCACCCACGATGATTGTCGTTCGCACGTCAGCCTCCTCGGGGACACGACATTCTCGCACCAAGGGCGGAAAGCTGAGGACGTGGATGCAGAAATGTTCCGCGTTTGTTCGCGTCACCCCAAACCATAGGTCCCATAAGTCCCATCAGTCCCACAGGAACTCCTCCTCACCCCCGCGCCGACTGCCCCTTCTCCACCACCACCCGAATCGCCACAACCACCACTGCCGCCAACGCCAGCGCGGCGCCGGTGTGAAAGGCGAAGCGCGGCGACACGCGCTCGTACAGGAGGCCGAACAGCGCGGTCCCGGCGAGGACGAAGAACGCGCGCATCGAGTGGACGGCCGGAAAGATGAAGTAGATCGCTGCATAGAAGCACCAGCCGACGATCAGGAGGTAGCGGCGGTCGATACGATCCGAGAGGGCGCCGGCGCGCGTCGAGAACACTGCCTTGATGACGTGGTGCGCGGCCCAGAGCAGCGGAAGCATCGCTGTGGCCACGCCGGCCGCATGGGCCTGAAGAATGAGGAATGCGTCGCTCGAGTTCGCGAGCGAGAACAGCGAGATGGCCGCGAGCGCGTGCCACAGGCGGGCGGGCAGGGGGGCGGCGCCTTTGCCGGTTGCCGCGGAGGCTGCTCGCGAAGTCTTCGGCTCTTCGCGAAGCAGCGCGATGAGGAGGATGACGCCGATGGTCGCCGGCACGATGGCGACGAAGAACATCGTCCTGATCGGCACGTTGAGCCCCTGCATCAGCGCCACGGCCATCAGCGGGCCGGCGATCGCGCCGGTGTGATCGAGTGCGCGGTGGAAGCCGAAGGCTCTGCCCCGGCTCTCCGGCGGCGTGACCTCGGCGATGAGCGCGTCGCGCGGCGCCGAGCGGATGCCCTTCCCGGTCCGGTCGATGAGCCGCGCGGCGAGGATCGACGGCCATCGGCCGGCCCAACCGATCAGCACGCGCGACACCGCGGCCAGCCCGTATCCCGCCACGACCAGCGGCTTGCGCCGCGGCATGCGATCGGACCACGATCCGGCGAAGAGCTTGAGAATCGAGGCCAGCCCGTCCGCCGCCCCTTCGATCAAGCCGACGATGAACGGCGTGGCCCCGAGCGTCGTCACGAGAAACACAGGCAGCAACGGAGCGATCATCTCGCTCGATGCATCGTTGAGCAGGGACACCAGACCCAGCAGGATGACCTGCGGTCGGAGACGGACGCGTTCGGCCGGCACCGGAGAAGGATGATGGGTCGGGGAGAAATGTTCAACGGGTTGTCAACACGAACCGGACGGATCGGACTGATCGGTCCGATCGTCGTCTGCGAGGCATGCCGCCCCGCCCGAGCTGCGGGCGCACAGCCGTGCGCCCCTACGTTGTGCGTCCGCTCTCGTCGCGCAGGGGCAGCCTGCGCATTTCCTGGAGGGTGATGCGCAGGACGCTGCCGAGGGTGAAGCCGGTGGGGAAGCAGTGCGGGATGCGGATGCCGGCGCCGCTGAGCTCGAGGAAATCGAGGGGCGGGCGGCGGCGGGCCAGGACGAAGACCAGCTTTCGCGGCAGGTCCTCGCGGTCATCGGCGTTGAGATGGAGCGGTTGAAGGTAGTAGCCGAAGTGCATCTGCCGCAGCGCAGGCGTGCCGCCGGCAAACTCGGGGAGAGTCACGTCGAGGGAGAGCGAACCGAAGATCCAGTTCTCGTGCGCGAACTCGCCGCGCCAGTGGTCTTCCTCGGATTCGCTGAGATGTTCGAGGCGCATGATCGGAAAGCAGAATGCAGAAGGTAGAAGTGGGATCGTGTGTTCGGGTAGAGCGTGCCGAAGGATCTCCTTGGTAGGATCGCGGTTCTCGCAAGGAGATCCTTCGCCGCGCTACACCCCCTT
>DASQGS010000131.1:0-10379 GCA_035632455.1 Thermoanaerobaculia bacterium
TCCCGCTGGTCGAGCGCTGGCTCGGGCCGCACCTGGCGTACGAGCCGGACTCGGCAGGATCGAGCGACGCATGCCCCTGCGGTGTGCAGCACGGTACCGTCGGCGTGCGAGACGGAAACCCGTGATTTCGCTCGCCCAGACTGCCTACCGCACCGGTGTCTTACCCGTGAATTCGTGTACCTGCTGGACGAAGGTCGTTTGAAACTGGCCGATGCCAGAGTCGAACTGGGCCACGCCTCGCAGGGTTACCGGTCCGTTGGCGCCGTAGACCGTCGGATCGTCGATGAAGGCTGGGACCCAGAACTCGGCAACCTCGAAGTGTTCGGGCTCGATCTTGAGGCTGAAGGGGCGGGCAGTCGGGTCGAGCCTGTACGCGCCGGCTCCGAGCGACTGGAGGCTGATTCGCTTCAGGATGATCGTCTCGGCCGACTTGTTCGCGACTTGCATCCGATAGCGCACGGAGAGCGGGCCGGAGAGATGCTGTGCCACAGGAGGCACATCGCTGATCTGCTCGATTCTGATCTCGGGCTGAATGATCTCGGCCTTCGCGTTTCCCAGGCCGCTCGTCGACCTCGCCGTGCCGCAACCGGCCGCGAGAAGTCCGCACATCGAGACGAGTGATAGTGTCAGGATCCTGAAAGCCGGGGCCGCGCGATGATCATTCCGCCCATCGTTCCGCATCTTGTCCTCCGAGTATGAACAACGGAACGGGGCGGCTCCGAGCTGAAATTCCGGGCAAGAAGAAAGGGAGCCGTTTCGAGCTCCCTTTTCTCGATCGCCTCGAGCGAGGCGGATTACTTGACGTAGTTCAGCATTTCCTTGGCCGTCGCCGCATCTTTCCCTTTCGGGTCGAGCTCGATGTATTTCTCGAGATTGGCCTTCGCGTCGGCGTTCTTGCTGAGCCGCACGCAAAGCATTCCGAGCTCGTAGTACGCAGGTGCGAACTTTTCGTCCGCGGCGATGGCCTGCCTGAGCAACGGCTCGGCCTCAGCGTCCTTCCCCGCGTTGATCAGCTTGGCAGCGTCGTTGAACAGCCCAGGCGCATTCGCAGGCAGCTTCTTCTTGTACTCCGCCGCTTTGGCCTTGTCGCCGGTCGCGTTGTAGGAATCGTACAGGACGGCGAACATGTCCTGGTTATCGGTGTCGATCGCCAGCACCTTGTTCGCAGCCTCGATGGCTTTGGCGTAACTCTTCGCGCGGAGGCTGATCTTCGCTAGCGCCTCCAGCGCGGGAACCATGTCAGGCTTGGCGGCGAGAGCCTCCTGCAACTTGGCGATCGCTTCCGCGTCCTTGCCGGCGTTGGCCAGCGTTGCCGCCTCGTTGTAGGCTGCCACGGCCGGATCCGCCTTCACTTCGGAACCCGCTCCCGTCGGACCGCCCAAGGCACCGCCCTTGCTCAGCTCGAAGTTGCGGATATTGGGCTCTCCGAGCTTGAGCTTCATCGTCTCTTCGTACGTGGTGTAGCCGGTCGCCGAGAACGTGAACTTGTAGCGAATCGTGCCGTCGAGCAGGAAGATCGCGTAGGTTCCGTCCTTTTTGTCGACCGTGTATTGCTGCTTGAAGGTCTTTCCTTCGACCGCGCTCACCGAAATGACAGCATCGAGAATGGGCGCCTTGGTTACAGCATCGATGATCTTTCCCGTGATCCGGGCCTCGCCGACTGCAAACGCATTCGTCGCAATCGCACCGAAAACTAGCAAGCACAGCGCGAGTGTCCTACGCATCGTGATCTCCTATCCCCCTGGTGTATCCGACCTGTGGTAACGACTCGAAAAAGAAGGCCATTCCGGTCCCCGTCCGTTGGAGGTAGGAGGGATCGTGCCCGATCGAGCCTCATGGCCGCGTGATCGAGGCTACCGCCGGAAGTGACCGCGAGTCGTGTCATCACAAGCTCAAGTATGTCTGATCCTTCAGCCCGCGCTCGTAGTCTTGAAGCAGGCGCATCCCCTCATTCGGCTTCAGCCGGTCCTGCTTGATTGCCGCGTCGATTTGAGCCTTGACGCGCTTCTCGAGGTCGCGAACATCGTATTGCGTCATCGCCAGAACATCGCCGATGGAGTTCCCCGGGATCTCCTCCTCGATGTAGTAGCCGCTGTCCTCATCCTCGTCGAGAAAGACGTGGACCTCGTTCACCCGACCAAACAAATTGTGAATGTCGCCCATGATGTCCTGGTAGGCGCCGGTCAGGAAGATGCCGAGGTAGTAGGGATGGCCGTTGCGGATCTCATGGAGGGGCAAGGTCTCGCGGACGTCGTTGCGGTCGATATACTTGGAGACCTTTCCGTCAGAGTCGCAAGTGATGTCCACCAGCGTGGACTCGAGCAGCGGCCGTTCGTTGAGCCGGTGGATCGGCATGATCGGGAAGAGCTGACCGAGTGCCCAATGGTCGAGCAGTGACTGAAACACCGAGAAGTTACAGATGTGCTGGTCGGCGAGCTCGATGTTCAGCGTTTGCAAGTCCTCAGGAACCTCCTCGGGATCGAGATGCCGGGCGATCTCCTGAATGCGTTCGGCGATCTGCCAGAAAAGCGACTCCACGCGAGCCTTCACGTCGAGATTCAGCAGGCCGAGCTCGAACATGGTCTGCGCCTGTTCCTTGATCTGAACCAGGTCGTGCCACGATTCGTTGAGCTTGGCCTCGGTCACGCTGCTGTCGACATCGATGATCTCGCGAATCAGCTTGTGGTCCGAGGCGGTGATAGCCAGTGGCTCGATAGGCGTTTTTTCGATCGCGCCGAACGCCTGCAGCACGAGAACGGAGTGGTGCGCCACGATGGCCCGCCCCGACTCCGAGACAATCGCCGGATGCGGCACCTTTTCGTCATCGCAGATGTCCATGATGTTGTAGACGACGTCGCTGGCGTACTCGTCGACCGAGTAATTCATCGACGAGTGGAATGTCGAGCGCGAGCCGTCGTAGTCGATCGCAAGGCCGCCGCCGACGTCGAGGTATTCGAGCGGATGGCCCATTTTGTACAGCTTCGCGTAGTACATCGCTGCTTCGCGCACCGCTCGTTTGATCGTGAGAATGTCTGGAATCTGAGAGCCGATATGAAAGTGGAGGAGCTTGAATGCCGGCTCCATGTTCGCCTGGCGAAGGATGTTGATGGCCTCGAGGATCTCCGCAGTCGACAATCCGAACTTGGCGTGCTCGCCGCCTGAGGTCGCCCATTTCCCCGCACCCTTCGAGAGAAGCCGGACCCGCATCCCGATCCACGGCTCCACGCCCATCTCCGCCGCAATCTCTGTGATGGCCCGGACCTCGGAGAGCTTCTCGGCGATCAGAATGACCTTCTTGCCGAGCTTCCTCCCGAGCATGGCCATCCGAATGAAGCTGGCATCCTTGTAGCCATTGCAGACGATCAGCGATTCGGGATCAGTGTGGACGGCCAGCCCTGCAAACATCTCAGGCTTCGAGCCTACTTCGAGACCGTAGTTGTAAGGGCGCCCGGCATCGAGGATCTCCTCGACCACTTCTCGAAGCTGGTTGACCTTGATCGGGAAGACTCCTCGATACGGCGCCTGATAGTTGTGGTCGGCGATGGCACGGTTGAACGCGTTATTCAGCATCTCCACGCGATGGCGAAGGAGATCTTGAAACCGGACGAGAAGTGGAGAACCGAGGTTGAGGGCCTGGGCCTCGCGAAGAACATCGATGATCGGAATTGCGCTTCCCTTCTCCTGAAGCGGCGCGACCGCGAGATCACCGTTGGCGTTGATGTCAAAGTACCCGCCGCCCCATCGGTCGATCATGTAGAGAGACGTGGCGTTCTCGATGGTCCATTCCTCGGACGAGACGCTCTGCTGCGGCTCCGCGACGGCGGCATCTCTGTTCGTGTTCAACTCGCGGCATTCTCCTTTGCTGCAAGAATAGATCAGCGAAGGCAGATTGGTATGAAGATATTGAGAAGGGGCGGCACCCCAACTCAAATGCCGCTACACGAGCGCGGCCCGCCCGGCGACGGTCGTCAATCGAAAGATAGCTGAAGTGTCTCGCGCGACGACACCGCGGCGAGGCGATTGCACCCCGCCGCGTGATTACAAACGAAACGCTCTATCGCATCCTGATGCTCTGCGCGATCGCGTTTCCCTCGGTGTCGCGGAAGGCCTTGACCACCACGGAATCGCCTTCCTTCAGCGCGTCCGCCGTGACATAGCTGCCGGTAGGCGAGCGGACAACGAAGTCCTCCGAGACGTAGACGCGAGTCGCGCGCCCGCTATCGTCGGCGACCACGATCTGCGGCGATGTTCGCAGCGATTCCTTGATCGTTCCGTAGATCGTCACCTGTACATACTCGCCGGCGGCATCGAGGCGGCGAACGGGCTCCTCGCTGCGAGGTGGGATCGGCGTCTGGGGCGCAGGTTGCCGCTCATCGGGCCAACGGACCGTAGTGGCCACAAAGACATCGCGGGCCGATCCATAGTGGCCGCTGATCTCGACGCGATCGCCGACGATCATGTCTGCCCCGCGCACGCGATGACCCGTGCCGTCGAACGCGGCGTGGACGTCGACAAGCACGCTGTCGCCACGGCCGGTGTCGATGTGGAACGTGTCATTACGCCGGTCGACGCTGGTTACCCGTCCTGCGATCGATGCTACGGAGCCGGGTCCGGCACCTCCGCCGCCACTCTCCTGCACGCTGCGCAAAACTTCGATGGAGCGTGCCCTCACCTCGCCACTCGGGCCCTCGCTTGATTCCGGCTCGATGCGAACGCGGTCGCCGACCTCGAGGTTGGCGATTCGATAGACATCGCCGCGATAACGGACCGGCGTTGCCGACGAGCCGCGAACGGTGATCATCGTCCGTTGGCTCGTCTCCAGCAACAAGCGAGAGTCCCGCCCGTTGACTTGCCTGACGATTCCATCGATTCGACCGTTGCCGGCTTCGGGAAGCGGGGCAGGTGAGTAGGTGACGCTCGACGGCGGGCGGGTGGAGCCCACTCCGGTCTGGTCCGCCGCCACAGTTCGTCCAAGGAGGATCACTTCTTCAGCGATGACCGTCCCTGTGCCCCTGCCTGTCCCACGCACTTCGAGGCGATCGCCGGCGCGGATGTTCGAGAATCCCGGCGTTCCGGTGAAGATCTCCGGCTTCCCGTTGATGACCCCGCCGAAGCCGGCGTACTCGGTCGTCACGGCATCGGTAGCCACGATGACCACGCCGCCTGGATCATCGTCGGCCTGAAGCTTGACTTGATTGGTCCCAGCATCAACCTCGGTGACCTTCCCGACGATCGAACCGCGGATCCCTTCCTGAATCTCCGCCGCTGTACGCCACGGAGTACGCTCTTCCGCAAAAGCGGACACTGTCAGCCCGCACACGAGGAGCGCAAGGAGCCGTGTAGCGTTTGAAATGCGCGAGTTATCCTTCATGCCGACCTCCTGTTTCAAACCTTCTGGGCAAAGAGCGCGCCATCGCCACGCCCAAAGGTGAGACGATGCGGTCCGGACTCAGGACACGCCCTCATTCGCGCGACAAGACCTCGCGTCCGGCGATGAACGCCTTCTTCACGAGACGGTCATCTCCCATGAAGATGAGTCCAGCCAAAAGATCCTCGAGCGACGTGGCGCGCTGGCTCCGCAGCGAGATCAACGGGGTGGCGTTCAGATCGAGGACGAGAAAATCGGCGGATTTGCCGGCCTCGAGGCTGCCGGTCTCGGCGTCAAGCGACAGCGCCCGTGCGCCGCCGAGGGTGGCGAGATACCAGAGGTGGAACGGGCTGAGCGAGACGTTCTGAACCTGCTGGACTTTGTAGGCATCAGCCATGGCATTGAAGAGAGACGGCGTGGTTCCGGCGCCGATGTCGCTGCCAAGTCCGACACCGATCCCATACTCGAGCACATGGTGAAGCCGGAAGAGCCCGCTGCCGAGAAAGAGATTCGAGTTTGGACAGTGCGCGATTCGGGAGCCGCGCTCGCTGATCAGGCTCAGCTCCTCTTCGCTCAGGTGAACGCCGTGCGCGAGAACGGTGCGCTCGCCGAGGAGTCCATGGCGTGCATAAACGTCGGCGTACTCCGCCTCCGGAAAGAGTTTCTGTACCCACGTCACCTCGTTGCGATTCTCAGAAATGTGCGTTTGGACGTAGGCATCGGGAAACTCCCTCTTGAGCTGTCCGGCGAGCTCGAGCTGCTCGGGCGTTGAGGTCGGCGCAAATCGGGGCGTGATCGCGTACCGCAGAAGCCCTCTGTTGTGCCATTTGATCAGGAGTGCCCGGCTTTGATCGTAGGAATCGCGAGCCGTCTCCAGAAGGTACGGCGGTGCGTTGCGATCCATCATCGTCTTACCGATGATGGCCCGGAAACCGCGCCGCTCCGCCTCGGCGAAGAAGATGTCCGTTGCATCATGGTGAATCGTCGAGAAGATGAGCGCGCACAGTGTGCCGTTGCGCAGAAGATCGTCGTAGAGAATCTTTGCGATCATCTCGGCATACTTCGGATCTTCGAACTTCCGCTCCGTCGGGAAGGTATAGCGATTCAGCCAAGCCAGGAGATCGCCGCCGTATGAGCCGATCATCTCGAGCTGCGGAGCATGCAGATGCGTGTCGACCAGACCGGGTGCGATCATGAATCCCGCGCCGAGTCGCACAGGCTCAACCTGCGCGAACGCAGCGGGAATGGCGCTCCAGGCACCGACCCCTGCAATGCGGCCGTCATCGCCGACAGCAAGGAAGCCGTCGTCGAAGGCGCTATACGCCGAGGAAACATCGCCCGGCGGAAACGGATCGGCAACCGGCGTGAAGATGCGCGAGCGGAAAACTCTCACGAGCGCATTGTAGAAGGCAGGGCCTAGACTCCGCTCGGGATTTCGTCGTCTTCGGGTTGCTCGGCTCGCACGAGTTTGTCGAGGACCACTGCCTGATGCTTGCCCGTTACCGCTGCCTCGCCGTCGGGGGCTTCGATCTTCTCGAGAGCGGACGAGAGCGCCAGCGAGCTTTGGGTGACGCCTTCCATGAACGCGGTCTCGGGCCGCGGCACAAAGCTCGTCATCTCAGCCGCCGTTTCCCCTGCTGCGCCCGCCTCGGCCGCGCGACGCTGTCTCGCTGCGCGCTCCTCGGCGTCGCGGAAGATCGGCTCGAAGATCAAGATCGTCGGCTCCAGCTTGAGATAGAGCTCGCACGTGGCGCGCACGTCCTCGAGGCAATACGTCGCAATCTCCTCGTGGCGGCCGGCTCGGAACATGGTCTCGACCGAGCGGCCGTCCATCCCTTCGGTCTTCGAGCTCGCGATCCCGAACGTCTTGCAAGCGAGGTCGAGGTTGAAGCGCACCTGCCGCGAGTTGAGCGTCCCGGAGAAATTGAGAACCTCGCGCAGGTCACAGTTCGGATGAAAGCGGTAGCGCGGACCGACGAGATCGCGCTTCGGCACGATCCCGTGAATCGCGGAGCGAATCATGAGAAATGGACCGTCGAACTGGCGGCCGTTGAAGGAGATGAAGCGATCGTCCTTGGCGAGGAAGTCCCAGAATCGCTCCAGGATCAAGCGTTCGTTGCCTGAAATCAGAGTTCGAGGTCCGTCCTTGCGGGTGATCAACTCGTCCTGTCCCGGCACCTCGTACATCGCACACGAGCGGCCGGTCTCGGCATTTACCACGCCGATGGCCACGATATGGCCGATGAACGGAGACAGCGCGCCGCGTCGCTTCTCCTCCTCGGCTTCTGCGTCGCTCATCCCCTTGATCAGGTACTCGCGAACATAGGGGTCGTGGTCCTCCCACGGCGTGCCTACGGTCTCGATATCGATGACGAGTTTTTTCATGGAGTAAGTCTATCAACGAGGCAACGGTGCGGGTTATGCCGGGAAGCGCGGCCCGTCCGAGCTTGCGAGACTCAACGATTCTGCGAATCGCGTCAGTCGTCGACATGAGGCGGTTGCCTCCCTGTCTGTGACATCTAATACGAAGATGTGAGCACCGACGCCGGAGCCTCGGCGGAGGCCTTGCGCTAGAATGCCACCCCAAACTTGCGACTGAAAAGAGGCCGATCATGAAGACGAAGATCACCGTGGTAGGTGGCGGGAACGTCGGGGCCAGCGTGGCACAGGGTATTGCACTGAAGGAGCTCGGCGACGTCGTTCTCGTGGATATCATCGAAGGCGTTCCGCAGGGCAAGTCGTTGGACCTGATGGAGACCGCGCCAGTCGAGAATTACGACACGATCCTCACCGGCACCAACGGCTACGACGAGACCGCGAGCTCCGATCTGGTCGTCATCACCGCGGGCCTGCCTAGAAAGCCGGGCATGAGCCGCGACGACCTGCTCTGGTAGAACGAAGAGATCGTCGGCAGCGTCACCAGCGAGATCGTGAAGCGCTCTCCGAACTGCATCATCATCGTGGTCTCGAATCCGCTCGATGCCATGTGCGAGGTGGCCCGGCGCGTCTCCGGGTTCCCGCGAGAGCGCGTCATCGGCATGGCTGGCGTGCTCGACTCGGCTCGCATGCGCGCCTTCATCGCCATGGAGCTGAAGGTCTCGGTCGAAAACACGCACGCATTCGTCCTCGGCGGCCACGGCGACACGATGGTTCCTCTGCCACGTTACTCGACCGTCGCAGGCATTCCGATCACCGAACTCCTCCCCAAGGAGCGCATCGACGCCATCGTGGAGCGCACGCGCAACGGTGGCGCTGAGATCGTCAACCTTCTCAAGACCTCGGCCTGGTACGCACCCGCGGCATCGACCGTCGAGATGGTGGAAGCGATTCTCAAGGACAAGAAGAAGATCCTTCCCTGCGCCGCATACCTCCAGGGCGAGTATGGCTACACCGATCTCTTCGTCGGCGTGCCAGTGAAGCTGGGCCGGCGCGGAATCGAGCAGGTGATTGAGATCAAGCTCACCGACGACGAAAAGGCCGCGCTGCAGAAGTCGGCGAATGCGGTCAAGGAGTTGTTCGAGAAGATGAAGACGGCGGCAGTCGCTTAAGATCACATTGCCTGCTGTCGAAGCGGCGCGGCTTCGGCCGCGCCGTTTGCATTTGTTACGATCGCACCATGCTTCGCGAGTTTGCGGATGTCGCCCGCGCCATCGCTGCGACGACAAGCAAGAATGAGAAGGAGCGGCTTCTCGGCGAGTACCTCACCAAGCTCGACGACGACTCGCTGGCGCGGGCCGCGGTGTTCTTCTGTGGCGCGCCTTTTCCGCGACGCGATCAACGGGTTACCGGAGTCGGGTGGTCGACGATCGCTGACGCTGTGGCGGAGGCCAGCGGCCGGAGTCGCGAGGATTTGTGGGAGATCTACCCGCGCTACGCCGATCTCGGCGATGCCATCGCCGATGTCTTTCGCGCCGATCCGCAACAGACTATCTCGCTATCCGAGCTCGGCGAATTTTTCGAGCGGCTCGCGGCAACGCCTGGCTCAATGGAGAAGACCGAGCTTCTCCGGAAGGTGTTCACTCGCGTCGACTCGCAGGGTGCCCGCTTCATCGTCAAGATCCTGTTGGGCGAGTTTCGTATTGGCCTGCAGGAAGGACTCGTCGAGTCGGCCATCGCGAAAGCGTTCGGCCGGCGCGTAGCTGCTGTGCGCCGCGCAAACATGCTCACAGGTGACATAGGAGCCGCCGCGCTCCTGGCACGCGGAGATGCATTGGAATCCGCGCGGATGTCGCTCTTTCAACCGTTCGCGTTCATGTTGGCACAGCCGGAGGAGGACCCCGCCCTGATTGTCAAGACTCTTGGTTCGAATTCGCTCGCCGATGACAAGTACGACGGCATTCGCGCCCAGATTCACACCGATGGTACCGAGGTGCGGATCTACTCCCGGACGCTCGACGACGTCACGCACCGCTTTCCCGAGATCGAGCCGGCTGCGCGCAATTTCGGGCGTGCCGTGATTCTCGACGGCGAGCTCGTCGCGTTCGACCGTCGCGTCCTTCCGTTTGCCGTCATCCAGAAACGGCTCGGGCGGAGCAAGGTAGGAGAGGCTCTGCTCCGACAGGCACCCGTGGCATTCTTCGCATTTGACCTCCTGTTCGAAGACGGAAATGTCTTGTTCGAGCTTCCGTTGGAACAGCGCCTCGCACGACTGCGATCGCTGATCGGGGCCGATGGAACAATTCGCCTCGCCGATCAGAACGCGGTCTGCGGCACCGATGACGTTGACAGGCTTTTCGATGCCGCACGCACTCGCGGCAACGAAGGATTGGTGATCAAGGATCCACGGTCGGTCTACACGCCGGGCCGCCGAGGCAAGTCGTGGCTCAAATACAAGAAGGCGTTGGCCACGCTCGACTGCGTCGTCACCGCTGCCGAGTATGGACATGGAAAGCGGCGAGGTGTCCTCTCTGACTACACATTTGCGGTACGGCGTGGAGATGAGCTCGTCAACATCGGCAAGGCATTCACTGGACTCACCGACGCCGAGATCGAGCAGATGACCGCGCACTTC
>DASQGS010000132.1:0-8867 GCA_035632455.1 Thermoanaerobaculia bacterium
ACGGTGCCGAGCGTGAAACCGGCGAGCTGCGCGGTCATATCGGTCAGCTTCCGCGGCGCCAGCGGCTGACCGCCCGTCGGAAGCTGGGCAACGAAGATCTCCTGGACATGCGTGGCATCCGGCGCGCTGAACGCAATGGCCCGGAAGTCGCGAGTGAAGGTGACCTCTCCGACAAAGAACACGTCGGGCGATGTAACACGAGCGACTGATTTGTCGCGCGGATCAATCCTCCAGAGGTGAGAGCTGGTCTTCTGCAAGGCCCGAAAATAGAGACCCTCAGGCGCCCACTCGAGGAGTGAAGCATCCTCGTCGAAGGCCGGCGTGAGGTCGTCGACGTCTGCGGGCTTCGTCGCCGGATGTTGCATCACCTCATCGATTCGCACCCGAGCGATGCGGTCGTTCGCATAGAAGTAATAGGGCTGTGCCAGCGCCGTGGTGAAAGCAAGCTCCGCGCCGTCGGGCGAGAAACGCGGATTGGCGTCCGGGCCTTCGAGGGCGACGATCCTCTTCACGGCGTTGTCGCGCGCCAGGTCGACCAGGTAGAGATCGGCGCTCCCGCTGTACGCCAGCAACGGATTCGACGTGCCGGAGAAGGCGATTCGCCGGCCGTCCGGAGACCAATCGAATCCTTCGACATTCACCTTCGGGTCGGCGGTGATCTGCTTCGCATCGTGCGGCTCGGTCGCCGTCTCGGCCACAACGTCGATCAGCCACAGTTGGTTCTGCTGGAAGTCCTCTTCGAAGACCTCGTACTCGCTGTACTTCTCCTTTCGGTCTTTGGCCGCCTTCGCCTCCGGAACGGGCGCGGTGAAGGCGATGCGTTTGCCATCGCGCGACCAGTGAAACGACTCGATCTTGGCTCCATGACGGGTCAAAGGCCAGGCCTCGCCGCCCTCGGGCGAGATGAGCCAGATCTGCCGAGCGTCGGCCTTGGCGTCCGATTCCTTCTTCTCGCTCTTGGCATCCTCTTTTTTCTTCTCAGCTCCGTCAGCCGGTGGTGTGATCGCACCCGACTCCCTTTCGGTCATGAACGCCAGCCAGCGCCCATCCGGCGACCACTGCGCTCCATCGCTCGACTTCTTGCCGCGCGTGAGTTGAAAAGCGCGGCCGGACTGAACATCCGCCAGCCAGAGATGCGTGACGTAGGCGTTCTCTTTCCAATCCGTCTCGGTGACCTCGTAGGCCACGAAGCGGCCATCTGCCGAGATTCGCGGGCGACCGGCCGATTTCAGGCTGAGTAGCTGATCGATGGTCAGCGTCCCGGCGGCGTAAGCCGTCGCGGAGAGCGCCACAAGCAGACTGGCCGCGCAAGCAACGCGACGAAGCAAGGCAATAGAATGCATGTCAGTCCTCCAACTGCGAAACGTAGCAGCAGAAGGAGGAAGAGTGAAGGGTGATGACTGAAACCGAGAGAACAGCTTCGCCCTTCACTCTTCTGCTAAAATCCGCCCGCCTTATGCGGACCCGGGGCAGGGTCCGGCTGTCTTGTCCCAGCCGAACGCGGTGGTCGCGCCGGGATCCCCCCGCACCAACAGAGAAAAATATTCACGCGTCCCTTGCCGGACGAAAAACGGAGGAACCATGAGCTCATCGATCGGTCGCATCAGCAGAGCCCTGACCTGGCCCCTCGTGATCGCGATACTCTTCCTTGCCGGGGGCGCCGCATTCGCGCAGCCGCAGCCGCCATCGTCAGCGCCAACGGCTGCGACCGCGCCGCAACCGCCGTCCGCGGGATCCAGCGGCCAAGGCGAAGCGCGCACTGAAGCAAACCTCGTCCTGCCCGACATCGCCAGCGTCTCCTTCCTCGGCATGAACGGCAGGAACCTGCTGCTCCTCGGCCTCATCGTCTGCGGCCTCGGCCTCCTGTTCGGCGTCATGATGTACGTCCAGCTCAAGAACCTCCCGGTCCACCGCTCGATGCTCGAGATCTCCGAGCTCATCTACGAGACCTGCAAGACCTACCTCCAGACTCAAGGCAAGTTCATCCTCCTCCTCGAGTGCTTCATCGGAACGATCATGCTGGTCTACTTCGGCTGGCTGCGGCACTTCGAGCCCGTGCGTGTCGCGATCATTCTGATCTTCAGCCTCGTCGGCATCGCCGGGAGCTACGGCGTGGCCTGGTTCGGCATCCGCGTCAACACCTTCGCCAACTCCCGCTCCGCCTTCGCCTCGCTCCGAGGAAAGCCATTTCCGACCTACGACATCCCGCTCAAGGCCGGCATGTCCATCGGCATGGCATTGATCTCCACCGAGCTCGTGATCATGCTGTTCATCCTTCTGTTCGTCCCGGCCAGCTACGCCGGTCCCTGCTTCATCGGCTTCGCCATCGGCGAATCGCTCGGTGCCGCGGCGCTCAGGATCGCCGGCGGCATCTTCACGAAGATCGCCGACATCGGCTCCGACCTCATGAAGATCGTCTTCAACATCAAAGAGGATGATGCCCGCAACCCCGGCGTCATCGCCGACTGCACGGGCGACAACGCCGGCGACTCGGTCGGCCCCACGGCCGACGGCTTCGAAACTTACGGCGTCACCGGCGTGGCCCTGATCACGTTCATCCTTCTCGCCGTCACGAGTCCGGTCGTCCAGACCCAGCTCCTGGTCTGGATCTTCGTGATGCGCGTCCTGATGATCATCACCTCGGCGGTGTCGTACTTCATCAACGCCGCCATCGCCTCGGGCAAGTACCGCAATGCCGACACCATGAACTTCGAGGCCCCGCTGACCTCGCTGGTCTGGATCACCTCGATCCTCTCGGTCATCGTCACCTACGTGGTCTCGTACCTGCTGATCCCGGGCCTCGGCGACGGCACGATGTGGTGGAAGCTCTCCACGATCATCACCTGCGGAACGCTGGCCGGCGCGATCATCCCCGAGCTGGTCAAGGTCTTCACCTCGACCGAATCGCGCCACGTCAAGGAGATCGTCGTCGCTTCGCGCGAAGGCGGCCCCTCGCTCAACATCCTCGCCGGGCTCATCGCCGGCGACTTCAGCGCGTACTGGATGGGCATCACCATCGCCGGCCTCATGGGCGTCGCGGCCTGGATCGCCAGCATGTTCCCCACGGGAGATCAGGCGCTGATGATCGCTCCGGCCATCTTCGCCTTCGGCCTCGTCGCCTTCGGCTTCCTCGGCATGGGTCCGGTCACGATCGCGGTCGATTCGTACGGTCCGGTCACCGACAACGCGCAGTCGGTCTACGAGCTGTCGACCATCGAGTCGATCAAAGGCATCGGCGACGAGATCAGCCGCGACTTCGGCTTCCGCCCGTCATTCGAGAAGGCTAAGGACTACCTCGAGGCCAACGACGGTGCCGGCAACACGTTCAAGGCCACCGCCAAGCCCGTGCTCATCGGCACGGCGGTCGTCGGCGCGACGACGATGATCTTCTCCATCATCGTCATGCTCACGAAGGGCCTGACCGTCGACACGGACAAGCTCTCCCTTCTGCACCCGCTGTTTCTCCTCGGACTCGTCACCGGCGGCGCCGTGATCTATTGGTTCACCGGCGCCTCCACTCAGGCCGTCTCGACCGGCGCCTACCGCGCGGTGGAGTTCATCAAGGCCAACATCAAGCTCGACACCGGCGCGGAAAAGGCATCCGTCGAGGATTCCAAGAAAGTCGTCGCCATCTGCACGCAGTACGCGCAGAAAGGCATGTTCAACATCTTCCTGACCATCTTCTTCTCCACGCTCGCCTTCGCCTGCCTCGAGCCGTTCTTCTTCATCGGCTACTTGATCTCGATCGCCATCTTCGGCCTCTACCAGGCCATCTTCATGGCCAACGCCGGTGGAGCATGGGACAACGCCAAGAAGATCGTCGAGGTCGAACTGAAGGAGAAGGGCACCCCGCTTCACGCCGCGACCGTCGTCGGCGATACCGTCGGCGATCCGTTCAAGGACACGTCCTCGGTGGCCATGAACCCGGTCATCAAGTTCACGACCCTCTTCGGCCTCCTGGCCGTCGAGCTAGCCGTGGAGATGCAGCGCAACGGCCAGCAGACGCTGACCCACATCCTCTCGGTCGCCTTCTTCCTGATCTCGACCATCTTCGTCTACCGCTCTTTCTACGGCATGCGCATCCACAGCGGCACGGCGGAGTAGCTTGGTTCAAGGAGAGCGTGCGATGCGCATCAATGCCTCGAAACTGCGACAGAACATCTATCGCATTCTCGACGATGTGATCGAGAAGGGGGTTCCTGTGGAGATCGAGCGCCGCGGAAAGATCCTGAAGATCGTTCCTCCGGACGTCTCATCGAAGCTCTCGGGGCTCGAAGAGCGAGACTGCATTCGCGGTGACCCAGAGGATCTCGTTCACATGGATTGGTTGGGCGAATCGCGGCATCATCCTCGATAGTCAAATCCGTGATCGCACCGCCTCAGCGAGTGCCACGAACTCCTCGTCGCTGCACTCATCGCGAACC
This sequence comes from Thermoanaerobaculia bacterium, assembly GCA_035632455.1. Lineage (GTDB taxonomy): Bacteria > Acidobacteriota > Thermoanaerobaculia > Gp7-AA8 > Gp7-AA8 > DASQGS01. The sequence goes on from DASQGS010000132.1 coordinate 4,425, forward strand.
GCTGCATCGATGATCGCGAAGACTGCGGCGCGATCGAGGTTCGCATTCACGGGATAGATGTGCAGGTGCAGATGCGGCGTCTGGATACCGAGCTTCAGGATCACCGCCCGCTCCGCTCCGGTCACAGCGAGCAGCGCGCGCTCGGCGCGGCTGTGAACGGCGATCAAGTGCGCGGCCTCATCAGAATCGAGATCGGCAACGTTCTCGACGTGGCGCTTCCACACGACCATCGCATGTCCGCGCACCGCCCGGTCCGGATGCAGGAGCACCGCGCATCGGTCGTCCTCGAAGACGATCGGGCCGATGGCGGCGAGGTTGTTGCGACTCACGCAAAAAGTGCAAGTCATCGAGATCGATCTTAGCAAGCCTATGGACTGCGGCGGCAAGGCAGCCGCTTTCCGCGCCAATGGCAAGAACACGATCAAACGAACGCACGAGGGAGGCGAGGGTGTTGGTTTTCGTTGCTTGGTCAACGAAAGCGGCGGCTTGGCCGCCGCAGTCCATAAGCGGCCTGGCCGCCGCACTCCGTATATCTATAATCGCGCTTCATTATGAGAACCATCCGCCTCGGTCGAACGAACGTCGAAGTACCCGCCATCAGTCTCGGAACCTGGGGCCACGGCGGTCCGAACGTCAGCGAGGGCGTCTCCGTCGGCTGGAGCGGTCATGACGATCGTGACGCCAAGGATGCGCTTCGCCGCGCCTGGCGTCTCGGCATTACGCATTGGGACACGGCCGATGCTTACGGCGCCGGGCACGCCGAGCAACTCATCGGCGAGACGTGGTCCGAGGTTCCGCGAAACGAGATCTTTCTGGCCACGAAGTTCGGCTACATCAAGGGACCGGCCGGCCATGTCTACGAGCCCGCATTCATGCAGCATCAGCTCGACGCGTCGCTGCGCAACCTACGCGTCGATGCCATCGATCTTTACTACTTCCATCACTGCGATTTCGGCCCGAATGACGAGTATTTCGACGACGCGCTCGCGACCATGCGACGATTTCGCGATGAGGGGAAGATCCGCTTCATCGGCCTCTCGGACTGGGACGCCGCGCGCATCATGAAGTTCATCGAACGCGTCGATCCCGACGTCGTGCAGCCGTACCGCAACATTCTCGACGACGACTATGAGCAGTCCGGCCTCAAGTCGTGGGTTGAGGCTCACGACCTCGGCGTCGCCTTCTTCTCGCCGCTCAAGCACGGCCTGCTGCTCGGGAAATACAGCGAGCCGCCGCATTTTCCCGAGGGCGACTTCCGCCGCAACATCCCCGGGTTCGGCGACTCGGCGGTCATCGCTCGGATGCGGCGCGCGAAGGACGAGGTCGTCAAGCGCTTCTCCGGCCGGCCCGAACCGCTGCTCGGTGCGCTCACCGGCGTTTTGCTTGAGGACAATCCCACCGCATGCGTCCTCCTCGGCCAGCGCAACGTCGCGCAGGTCGAAGCCGCCGCGGCGGCCGGTGGCGAGGCGCTGACTGCCGATGAGGCGAACTGGATGAAGAAGCTGTATCGATCATGAGCGGGCTATACTCCATCCATGACCGATCGCTCGACATGGCCGGTTCGGAAATTCCGGCTCGGTGAAGAGCCAGCCGATGATGATCTGGCCCGGCTCGATCCCGGCGAACGGATTGCGCTCGTCTGGCAGGCAACAATGCAGAGTTGGGCATTCAAGAGTGGAAGCTCATTTGAACCGCCATTTCGTCGAGATGTTGCGCGAGTTGTCCGCGGCCGGCGCTGAGCTCTTGATTGTCGGAGCCCATGCGCTCGCAGCACACGGCTACGTTCGCGGCACCGTGGACTTCGACATCTGGATCCGCCCGACACAGGCGAATGCCGAGCGCGTCATGCGTGCCCTCGTCAACTTTGGCGCTCCCCTCCTCGATCTGACAGTCGACGATTGTGCCCGCCCGGATACGATTTACCAGATCGGCGTCGAGCCTCTCCGAATCGACATCATCACATCCATCACCGCCGTCGAGTTCGACGATGCCTGGGCCAGCAGGCTCATGACTCGCATCGACGGAGAAGAGTACCCCGTCATCGGCAAGGCCGACCTCATCCGCAACAAGCGAGCGACAGGCCGGCTCAAGGATCTCGCAGACGTCGAAGAGCTCGAGCGGATGTAGCATGCAGCCATGACCACGGCTGAGATTCCTGACGCTCCGCGAAGCGGGCTGGCGGCGCGGTTTGCGTCGTTTGTCGCGGAGCGGTATCCGTTCGCGCTGCGGCCAGCGCTGGCTGCATTCGAGGCGGTTCTCGCCGGGCGGGCCTTCGACGAGCGCGATGCGGCGGCGATCGACGGCTTGCGGCGGCAAGCGCGAAGGCTTCTCGAGCAGACGCTCGGCGTTTCGTTTCCGTTCCTCGGCAGCGTCGTCGGCGTGCGCGACGGCGAGCTTGCGGAGTCCACCCCAGGCGTTGCGATCGAAGGGCGTCTCCGCCTCGCGGTCGCCGACGTCGTCGAGGCCTGCGAAGGATTCCTGCAGCGCGAAGCGATCGCCGCGTCGCTGACGAGTGACGAGAAGCAAGAGATTCTCCGAGGGATGATTCTGACGCGGGCGACCGACAATCGCCTGAAGGTTTTCTTCACCAGTGGCGAGGTCCGCTGGCGGAACGGCCCGTTCCAGGGAAAGGGATTTCGCTCGCTGGGACAGGAAGCGATCTACGCCGCGGCGATCCGCTTGCGCCGCGGCCCGGAATGGCGTGGCGAGGACGGCGTGTGGCGCGGCGATGTGATCGCGCCAATGATCCGCGACCTCGGTGCGGTGCTAGCCATGCGCAACGATCCCGAGATCGTCCGCCTCGTCCTCAGCGCGCAGATGGGCAAGGCCGGTCCGCCGATGAACGGCAAGGATCTTCACGTCGGCGAGCTCTCGTGGGGCATCGTTCCGGCTATGGCGCCGCTCGGCAGCCCGTCGCTCATGATCGCCGGCATGGCCATGGCCTTCGCCATTCGACACGGCATGCTCCGCGATGAGAACGACGGCAACTCGCCGGTGGCCCTCTCGCTCGCCGGCGAGGGCGCGACGTCACTCGGCGAGTGGCACGAGGCCATCAACCTCGCCGCCGTTCATCGCCTTCCGGCGATCTTCTGCGTGCAGAACAACCAGACCGCATTGTCGACGCCCGTGTCGCAGCAAAGCGCGGTCCGCGTCTTCGCCGACAAGGCCGCGGGCTACGGCATTCCGGCCGTGACGATCGACGGCACCGACCCCGAGGCCGTCGCCGCCGCGTTCGCATGGGCCGCCGAGCGCGCCCGCGCGGGGCAAGGCCCGGCGCTGATCGAGCTGGTGGCCATGCGGATGTGCGGGCACGCCCATCACGACGACATGCTGTATCTGGGGAAAGATCCGCAGCCATCGTGGACGTATCCGCCGCTGACCGAAGGCGGCTATGCCGATCCTGCGGCCTACGCGTTCTGGTCGCGCCGCGATCCGATCGCGACGTACGCGGCGAAGCTCGAGGCTGAGGGCATCATCGGCCCGAATGATCTCGAGCGTTGGAAGCAAGAGGCGGAAGCGCTGGTCGAAGCCGAGGCGCGGAGGATCATCGCCGCACCGTGGCCGGACGCAGACCTCGCGGGAGCGGATGTGGTGGCCGGAGGGGAGCGGCGGGCGCACATCGAGGTCCTCGATGAGGAGCGCCGCAAGGAATCATCGCGCAACGCAGGGCTTCCCGAAGTGGAAGACGCTCCACCGTTCGACGCGAAGGGAAAAACGTTTCTCGAGGCGGTGATGCTCGGCGTCGGCGATGCTCTGCGCGGCGATCCGCGGACGTTCGTGTACGGCGAAGACGTCGGCGGGAGGTACGGAAACGCGTTCCTGCTGCTCAAGCCCCTGTTGAAGGAATTCGGCGATCGGATCGTGAACTCGACGCTGGCCGAGGGAGGCGTGCTCGGCGTGTGCATCGGAGCCGCGCTGGCAGGACTGCGGCCCATCGGCGAGATGCAGTTCAACGACTTCGTCGCGACCGGATTCAATCAACTCGTCAACAGCGCGGCGAAGATCCGCTACCGCTGGGGAGGCGCGCCGCACTTCGTCCTCCGGATGCCGTGGGGCGGGCTGCGTCACGCCGGCCCGTATCACTCCCAGAACACCGAGGCGTGGTTCTACCGGACCCCCGGCCTCGTGATCGTGGCGCCGTCGACGCCGCACGACGCGCGGGCGCTCATGGCCTCCTGCGTCGCCGCCGACGACCCGGTGCTCTACTACGAACACATCGCGCTCTATCGCGACCAGCGCATCAAACAGCTCCTCGGCGACGAAGCGCCGCGAACGCGCATCGAAGTGCTGGATCCGGCGTGGCGTTCGGCGATCGCGTTCGACCCGCCGCTGCCGCCGCTCGAGCCGAACGCGCCGCGCGATCCGAAGGGCAGCACGTTCCTGGACGCCATCATGCTCGGCGTCGGCGACGCGCTCCGCGCGGATCCGCGCGTGTTCGTATAC
>DASQGS010000133.1:0-9365 GCA_035632455.1 Thermoanaerobaculia bacterium
TCTTTCTCGATCCGCAAGTCTCGATTCCTGCATCAGAGGCTTGGCTCTACCGCAACCCCGAGGCGCTGGCCTCGGTTCGTCGCGGCTTGGCGGAAGCGGCCGCCGGAAAAGCCAAGCGCGTCCGTTCGTTCGCCCGTGATACTGCAAGCGATGAATCGTGAGTTACGGTTCACGCCCGAGGCAATTCGAAATCTGAAAGAGCTCGGAGCGAACCCGGCCAACGGCGCCGTCCTGGCTCAGGTTCACAAGACGCTCGGACTCCTCGAAACGAACCTCCGTCATCCCTCGCTGCAAACGCATCAATTCCGTTCCCTCCGAGGGCCGGCCGGCGAGGAGATCTTCGAGGCCTACGCTCAGAACAGGACCCCCGGCGCCTATCGCGTCTTCTTCTTCTACGGCCCCGATCGCGTCGACGGCAAGAAAAGAATTCCAGTGCTAACGATTGTCGCGATAACGCCTCACCCGTGAATGTCAATCAAGCCTGTGGCCGAACTTTGTAAGTTCGGCCTCGGCGCTCGGCAGGATGTCCACGAAGACATCAAACTCCAACGCCGAGCCTCGCAATGACGCGTCGGGCGGGAAATGTTCGGCCACTAGCGTTTCAGGTCAATCGCGTACACCGCTCCCGACTCGCTGCGGCGAACGAGATGCGCTGGAGTCGCGGGCGCGACATGCGTTTCGCGCAAGACCCAGGCAAGGTCCTGCCCCGCCGAGGTATTGACGACCATGAACGCGCGGCGGCATCCGGAGCTCGCGCCGAAATGGCGCTGTGACACGCGCTGTCGCGCGAACTCGTACATCAGGATTACGTCCGAGGGAACCGTCGTGACGACGCAATCGTCCGGGCGGAGGCTCGCCTTGAGAAACGCGGTGGTCCCCGCGGCATCGCGGTAGCTTCCGGTCTCGTTCGAGTAGTAAACGACGTCGGACCGCCACGCAAGTGCGACGCCAATGAGGCAGAGCGTGAGCGCGATCCAGACGAATGCTCGCGCCGGAATGAGGCTCGAGACCGTCGCCTCGAGGCCGATGCCCGCGAGAATCAGGATCACCGGCACGAGAAACAGCCACGTCCGGTGGTACGGCACGACGCGAAAGAGCGCCAAAGCCGGCGCAACAAAGAGCGGCACTCCGATCCAGAACGGAACGCGCGTGTCGCTGCGCGACGTGTCGCGAAGCGTGATCACCGTGCCGGCCAGTGCCGCCAGCGCCAGCATCACCTCGAGCGGACGGGCCAGACCCTCGACGATGAAACCCCACGTCGCAAGGACGCCATCCGCCGAATCGAAGAGGATGGAACGTGCGGCCTGCGCAGCCAGATAACGATTCGTGAATAGCGCACCCGCGCCGCTGACGACCAGCACGGGAAGATATGCGATAAAGGTCAGCCCCGCGGCCAGCGCGAGCGAGCCGCCGAACCGCAGCCATTCGCGGCGCGATGCGGCGCGATCGGACGACGCAATCGTCGCAAGGTGCACCGCGATCCACGCCGCAATCACTCCGGCGGCGTAAGTCATCAACGGGACGGTCCAGAGCCCGGCAGCGAGAACGAGCGCGATGGCGAGCCACGGCAGAATCGCGTCGTCGCGCACAGCCCGGCGCGCGATCGCCATCGCGGCGAGAAACGCGAGCGTCATCATCGAGTAGCCGCGGGCCAACGCCGAGTAGTCGACCAGCGCCGGCGATGCCGCGGCAAGCGCGGCGGCGATGAGACCAGCGCTCGGCGTCGCGAAGCGCCGTGCCACCCAGTACGTCGCCGGGACGATCAACACACCGGCGGCATACGAAGGCAAGCGCAGCGCCCACGGAACGTCGCCCGTCACGCCGTAGACGAGATGAACGAGCAGCGTGTGCAGCAGATGGTTGTTCGGCGACGCGTAGACCGAGATCCCGACCGCCAGCGGATGGAAGGCATAGTAAAGAAAGGTTGCGGCCTCGTCCGTTCGGACCGGCTGCATCAGATAGCGTCCTCGGAGCAGCGCGCCGGCGATCGTGATCGCGCCGAGGACCGCGGCCTCGCTCGTCGCAGCCCATTGCCTGGCATCGCGGATCGAGGTCCGGACCTCCGCGACGACGCGAACGGCCAGCGCGAACAATGCGCCGGGAGCGAGCGCACGGATCGCCAGCAGAACCGCGACGACGACTGCCGCCGCGACGCTCCACGCGACGACGACGCGCGACACGATGAGGCTGTAGAGCTCGGGGCTCACGCGGTGATCGTACGACAGAGCTTGTACAACTCACTTCTCATCCGCGATCCTCCCGTCGCGCTTCGCGCTCACCGGCGACTGTGCAGCCAAGTACTTGCGCAGTTCTTCGCGCAAGTGAAGGCCTGTCATCTCCGGCGTCAGCCCGGCGAAGAGCTCGCGATAGCCGGGCGCGACGCGGGCGAGGTAGTCGGTCGTTGCCACGCGATACAGCTTGGCCTTGTCGATATTCTCGAAGCCGGCCGCCGGATCGCGCGGGTCCTTCACGATGGACAGGTACGAGACTTCGTGGAAGACATCGATGGAGAAGCGCACGCCCGACACCTGGGCGAAAAAGTCGCTGCCGGCGCGGGTCACGCTGTGGTCAAGGATCTGAGCGACCCGCGCGCCGGTCATCTCGAAGACAAGGATCTCGTTGTCGTACGGCAACGCGGCGCGCAACGCCTCCATCGTAATCGGGCCTGAGGCGATCGACTGGCGGAAGCTCGACGCCGTGGAGAGCGCGAAGTGCGCGCCGGTCGCGCCACGCATCACGTCCAGCGCAAGGTCCGGCAGCGGCGCGTCGCGAGAGAGCTGCCCCTCGACCGCCAGCGGCGTGGCCGCGGTGCCGATGGTCTCGAAGAGCGCGCGATAGCCGGGATCGCTCTCCAGCACCTGTTCCATCGCCGCAACCTTGCGCGCGATCGCGGCGTCGGGCGTCACGCTCCCATTCACGCGAACAAGGCCGCCGCTGACGTCGATCAGCTCCCGGCCGCGAAAGCGCAGCGTCACCCGGCTGATGTAGGTGAGGTATTGAAACGGCGAGATGATCCAGGTGCGCGTGCCGGGAATCTGCGACAGCTCCTCCTTGAGATGGCTGTGAGTGCCGAGGATGACGTCGATTCCCGGGACTGCACGTGCCAACGCCGCGTCGTCGTCCCGCTGCTCGTGGCCGATCAGCACGACGGCGTCGACTTTCTCGACGTCGCGAAGGGCATGAACCATCTCGCGCGCCGCCTTGACCGCCGGACCGAATATCGCGCCGGCCGCCGGGCGATTTTCTTTCTTCACGAGCACATCGAAATCGGGGCCGGCGACGGCGAAGACCCCGATCCTGACGCCGTTCTGCCGGAAGACTGCATAGCGGACGTTTCCTCTCGCCCTCGCGGCCGGCGTGTGCGTTGCGAATACTGCGTGCCCTCCTGCGTCGAAGACGTTGGCCGAGAGGATCGGATAGCTCACGCCGCGCCGGCATGCCACGAACGCGGCAGTGCCGTAGTCGCCGTCGTGGTTTCCATAGGCCATGGCATCGACGATACCGTTGAGCCACGACCACTCCGCGCATCGATACTTATCCGACCACGCCGGAGAGCCGGCGTTCATCATGTCGCCGCCGCTGAAAATGAGAGCGCCGCGCTGCTTTTCCCGCTTCAAGTAGCCGATGGCCCTGGCGATGCCGCCCTGATCGTCGCCGCCCTCGGAGTAGAAGGCCTGCGCATGCGAGTGGTAGTCCGCAAAGTGAAGGAGCGTGACCGTGGTTTCGCTGTTTTCAGGAGGCGCCGCAGCAACGGGCAAGACGACGAGAAGCGCGAGTGCAAGAGCGGGAAACGAGCGGAGCATCCGGGAAGTTTACTCGCGGCGTGCTCTGCGGCATCGGACGGATCCGACGGATCGGTCCGATTGGTCAACCGTCTTACGCGGCCGCGACGCTGCTCACGGGCGGTTCCTTCGCCGGTTCCACGCGCTCCTTGACGCCGCGCAGCCACAGCAGACCGAAGTACGCGCCGATCACCGCTGCCGTTCCGCCCGCGATCGCGCTTCCGACAAGCAGGCGCTTGGTTGATTTCTTCATGTGACACCTCCGTTTCCCCGCAATTACAGCAGCAATGCCCGCTGCTCCCGATGCAAGGCTACCGCCGCAGGAGTGTGGGTGGTCACACATCCTCCTTTCCTTGCAGGATGATCCTTCGGCCGTCTGCGCGACCGGGATGACGCGGGAAAAGAATATTGGCCCCTCTCCCGGCGTTGCCCGCTGCGACCTAAAATGAAACGACTTGCGATCGCTCTCCTGATCCTCACGCTCGTCCCTTCGCTCCTCGCCGCCGGCTCGAAAGAGTGCACGCTCTGCGCCGGCGCTGTCGCGGACCGCACAATCGCGCCCGCCACACCCATCCCGCTGCTGCTGCGCATTCAGCAGGACGACCTCGGCGCCGCCGCCGCGTACATCGACGCGCTTACGCCGCAGCAGCGAAAGAAAACCTCGATCGTGATCTCGTACGCGATCGACACCACGAAGGACCCTCTGATCGACGTCGAGGCCCACACGAAAGCGATCATCGAATGGGCGCGAGCCCGCGGGCCGTTCGATGCCGTCGGAATCATCGTCACCAATGCCACCGCGGCGCAGCTCGGCTACGCAATCAAGCGCCTGGCCGTCAGCGCTCAAGGGCTCGAAGTCGCCGGCCGGATCGTGCTCTCCTCGAACGCTGAAGGACTGGCGAGCATCCAGGAAACAGGCGCGCTGGCTTACGTCGACGTCGTGCTTACCAGCGAAGTGGACATCGCCCGGACCGCGGCATGGCTGACCGAGAAAGACCCGTCGAAGAGGATTTTCGCAACGGTCGGCCCGCAAGCGCCCAACGCATTCTTCGACGCCGCGCACGCCCTCTCCGCCGGTGCGACGCTCGCCTTCATCGCGGCGCCGAATGCGCCGGACACCTTCGCGGCGATTGCCTCATTTGACAACGCACTCGCAGGCGATTTCGCGTTCGACGCCGCGGCACGCGTGCAAGTGCTCGACGCGAAGGGCAACCTGATCGACATGCCCACGCTCTCTTTCGTTCGCGGCGAGGATCTCGCGACCGTCGTCGTTCCTCGCGGCGACAGCGCCGCGGCCACGATCGTCTCGCTTGCCGGCGAGGACTTCGCGCATCCGCGACGGATCGACGCCTCGGGGCAGCGCGAGATCAACGACAGCGCCCGCAAGAACGGCCGGTTCCTCGCTGGAGTCCAGCCGTCGAAGGGCCCGTTCGCCATCACCATCGAGCACGCCGAGAAACCGAAGGCCAACGTCACGAAGGAAGCGATCGAAGTCGCCACCCAGCGCGGCATCACCGTCGAGGAGATCATCCGCAATCATCAGGCCTACCGCACGTTCCAGGAGTCGATCCAGCCGCGGTACATTGCGCGGAACACGACCAAACTGCGCTTCGGGATCGGCGAGGGAGGCGAGGCCATCGAGGCCACGCTCGCGGGCGACTACTTTGCCGTTCCGCGCGGCGCTTCGGATTGGGTGTGGCAGGACTTCTACGTCAACGGCGTCAAGTGGAAGCACGGCCGCATCCCCGAGCTGCCGCTCATCCAGCCGGAGAAAGTGACCCAGCTCCCGCTCGACATCCATCTTACGAACGAGTATCGCTACCAACTCGTCCGCGAGACCACGGTCCTCGGCTACCGCACTTACGAGGTCCGCTTCGATCCGCCGCCGAATGCGCCGCAAGCGCTGCCGCTCTACCGGGGCACCGTCTGGATCGACGCGCGCACCTGGGCGCGAATCCGCATCTCCATGGTGCAGCTCAATCTCACCGGCGAGGTGCTCTCAAACGAAGAGCAGGTCGAATTCACTCCGTGCGCGGCCGACACGCACGCGGCGCTCTCGAGCGAGGAAGCGGCGCGGCGCGACGGACGATCGATCCTGTGGCTGCCGCAGCTCGTCTCCGCGCAGCAGATCGTCTCGGCCGCAGGGCGCGCGAATACCGTGCTCCGGGAGACCACGTTCACGAATTTCCGGCTCGATCCGCCGGAGTTCGACGCCTTACATCAGCAGTTCGCGGCGTCCGATGCCCGCATGACTCGTGAGACGGACGGGGGCTTGCGCTATCTGGAGAAGAAGGGCGACACGCGCGTGGTCAAGGAGGGTTTCGACAACGCCCGCCTCTTCCTGGTCGGCGGCATCCATCACGACGCCGGTCTCCAATATCCGGTCGTGCCGCTCGGTGGAATCGACTACTTCAACTTCGACGTCGGACACCGCGGGATTCAGACCAATGTCTTTTTCGCGGGAGTCATCGTCTCGGCGAATGTCACGGACCCGAACGTAGCCAATACGCGCACGAACCTCGGCGCGACGTTCTCCGGCATCGCCATCCCGTTCACGAACTCGATGTTCCGCAACGGCAAGCAACAAAAGAGCGAGGACGTCAAGGCCCTGCCGGTGAGGCTCGGCCTGAAAGCCGGTCATCCGATCTTCGGTTTCGGCAAGATCGACTTCACCTTCGACGTCTCGCGAATCTCGTATCAGCACGCCGACGACACCGCGTCCACCTTCGTGATTCCGCCAAGCACGGTGCTCCTCGATCCCGGCATTCAGTTGCAGTACGCACGCCGCGGATGGACCGTGTCCGGCTACTACGACTATCTGCGCCGCACAACGTGGCGGCAATGGGGAGACCCGGCCGAGTACAATCCGAATCAGAAGAGCTTCACGAACTTCGGCGCCTCGATCGGCAAGAGCTTCTATCTGCCGAAGTTCCAGCGCATCGGTCTCGAGCTCGACTACCTCGACGGCCAGCGGCTCGACCGCTTCTCCAAATACGAGTTCGGATTCTTCGGCTCCCAGCGCATCCGGGGCGTGGAGTCAGGATCCGTCCGGGCCGAGAAGGCCACGCTCGGGCACCTGTCGTACGGCCTGGTCTTTTCCGATCAATTCCGCCTCGAGGCCTTCTACGATCAGGCTCTCATCGACGATCGAACCGCCGGCTATCATCGCACCCCGTTCCAAGGCGTCGGCCTCGGCGGCCAGACCATCGGCCCCTGGGGAACCATCCTCCGCTTCGACCTCGGGAAGACGGTCGGCCAGAACAGCCAGAGCGGCTTCGTGGCGAACGTGCTGTTCCTGAAACTGTTCTGAGTCAGCGCTCTTACGGCGTCACGTTGGCGTTCTGCACGTAGAAGTCGACCGATCCGATCTCAGAGCGGTTTCCCTGAAAATCGAGGACACGCACCGTGAGGCGGTGCCGGGCATTGCTCAGCTTCGTCGTATCCATCGTGAAGCGCCAACCGGAGTTGATGCTGTTGAAGATGAACGGATACGCCTGCTGAACGTCGGTGCGCGTGAAGCCATACTGAGCCACGCCCTCGAAGTCGCCGTCGACGATCATCTCGACCGCCACGACGCCGCCGTTCTCGTCGAACGCCCAACCCTGGAACGTCACGTTGCCCTTGACGAAATCGAAGCTTGTCGGGACTTCGATGAATCCGACCGCCGCGAAGTCCTGGTTGACCTCGGCACAGGTGAAGAAGACTGGGATGCCATCGCGGTTCGGCAACTCGCTGAACGTCTGCTGCTGATCCCCGACCCGCACCTTCAGGACGTGGCTGCCCTGCCTGACGCCGAGCGCCAGCAGTCCACCGACGTCCAGCGTGAACATGAACCCGGCCCGAGGAGCGTCGGGATAGTTCGGGAACATCCGCTCGACGTCGTAGCGAGGAAGACCGTAGCAATTGATGAAGGCGTTGAAGGACGCACTGAACGAGCAGTCATCCGTCGTGTACCAGGGCACGCCATCGACCAGCAACTCGACATACGACACGCGGCCGACGTTGCTGCCGCGCGTTCCGAGATCGAGAGCCCAGCCGCGCACGGGTGTAATGTGCGCCCGCGGATTCACTACCGGCGAGATGACCGGAATCGTCCCGCAGAACGTGCCGAAGAGCACGGAATCGCGCAAAGGCGTATCGAGGTAACCGAAAGGTTTGAGATTGCTCTCGCTGTTGAAAATCTGCACCGTTCTGCGGCCGATGACCGACGAGAGCCCGACCCGGTCCGTCGCCCGGACCGTGAGCTGATGCACGCCGTCCTGAATCCGCGTGGTATCGACGTTGGCAATAAAGCCGCTGAAGGCCGCGGACGGAAGATCGGGGAAGGTGTTCGCGACGTCAGGACGCTCGTCGCCGTAGAGCGCCGATTGCACGATCCCGTTGTCGATCAGCACGTCGATCCGGCCGATGCCGTCGGTGTCGAGCGCCCAGCCGACGACGGGGAACGATCCGCTCGCGTTGTAGACGCCGGCGAGATCGGGGACGTCGACGGAGCCGAATGGCGCCTGGTTGATGGTGTTGTCGATGACGATCGTGCGGCGGCCCAGCTCGTTCACCTGGCTGTCGCTCGTGAACACCTTCACGTAGATCGTGTGGGCTCCGTTCGCGAAGCGCGCGGCATTAAATGCCGTCTGGAATCCGGGCGCCGAGTTCTGGACCCCTGGCCACGTCGGGTTCGCCTCGATCACGTCGATGCGAGGCAAATTCATGTTGGCATTGCTCTGGAACTGGTCGTCGACATAGAGCTCGATCCGCGAGACCGCCTGCTGATCGAGCACCCAGCCCTTGACAACCACTTCACCGAACTGGGTGACGGCCGGATCGGGAAGATCGACGGCGCCGATGAAACCCTGCGCGACGAGCGCCGGCACGAAGAGCGCCAGCAATATGGTGAGAACCAGGCCGCGGGTAACCCATCTCCACATCATCCCCAACCTCCAACCCGAAAATGACCTAGGCGCGTAATGCGGAATCGCCGCTGACGATACTCCGCCGCGCAGGAAAAATCAAATAATCAGCATCGGCCGTAATCGCCGATCCACTTTGATTTGCTGAGTTTATACTAGAAAAGGTGACTTCTTCAAACCTCGAAGCCGCGGTCGGAATCGACCAGGTCCTCGCTGCGGCGGAGCGCATCCGCCCCTACGTCCACCGCACGCCGCTCATGACCAGCCGCTCGCTCTCGGACCGCATCGGCGTCGAAGTGCGCCTCAAGTGCGAGAACCTCCAGCGGGCCGGGGCGTTCAAGATCCGCGGCGCGATGAACGCCCTTCTCCTGCTCTCCGACGGTGAGCGGCGACGGGGCGTGGTCGCCTTCTCATCCGGCAACCATGCCCAGGGCGTGGCGCTGGCGGCGAAGATTCTCGGCATCCGGGCGACCATCGTCATGCCCGAGAACTCGGTCGCGACGAAGGTCGAAGCCACGAAGGGCTACGGCGCCGAGGTCGTCCAAGCCGGCGTCACAGCCGCCACGCGCGATGATGTCGCTCGCGAGATCGCAGCGCGGACCGGAGCCGCGGTCATCCCTCCGTTCGACGATTTCCGGATCATCGCCGGGGCCGGCACCGTCGGCCTGGAGATCGT
>DASQGS010000134.1:0-4776 GCA_035632455.1 Thermoanaerobaculia bacterium
CTTAGTTGATGTCACGATGCGCCCGTCTTACCCTCGGCTGGCCCATGGAAGGGAGGGATGAGGTCGTTCGAGGTCAATATCCTCGCGTGCGTCAATTGCCATCATCCCTTTCGCCGAACCTGGTCTTGAATGCGTTCGATCTCGCTTGTCAGTGCCTCCACCGTGTCGTCTGGCAGAAGTGTCGCCCGCTCCTGCGTGTAGTTTCCGGACCCAGGATCGTACTCGCGAAGGAATCGGACTGCGTTCACCCAGCCAAGCGCATCGACCAGGGCGCGAAACCCCTTCTCTCGAAGCTCGCTATGACTTGCGATTAGTTGTTTCATAAGGTCGCTTCAAGCAGCAGAGGTCGAGGTACACCCTCATGGTTGGATCTTACCTGACATTGCGGCATTCCGCGGCCCAGCGCGGCTGGGCCCTACGAATTGCGTCCGCCGCGACGAATCCCCTCACTCCCTCACAAACGCCGTCACCGCTCCCAGCAAGGCAACCGCCGCGCCCGCGTAGAGGCTTGCTTCCACGCCGTGAACCAGTGCTTCGTGTCCGCCGTTCGCGAGGATCGTGGTGAAGATGGCGCCGGAGAGGCCGAAGCCCAGGACCATGCCGACGTTTCTTGCGGTGGCGAGGATGCCGGCTGCGATGCCTTGGCGCTGGCGGTGTGCAGCGCCCATGAGCGCGCTGTTGTTCGGGGAGACGAAGAGGCCGACTCCGAGGCCGGCGACTGCGAGGCCTCCGGCGATCGAGGCCAGCGAGCCGGTTGCCGCGCATCCGGCGATGAGCGCGAGGCCGATCGCAAGGACGAGCATCCCGAGCGTAGCCAGGAGTCGCGAGCCGATGCGGTCGGAGAGGGCGCCGCTGATCGGGGCGACGATGGCCATGACGATCGGCTGCGCGGTCAGGACGAGCCCGGCTGCGCGCGTGCCGAGGCCGCGCGATTGGACGAGCAAGAAGGGCAGCACGAACGTGGCGCTGAAGATGGAGATGTAATTGAGCAGCGCGCTGACAGTGGCGGCGCTGAATACCCGGCTGCCGAAGAGCGTGAGGTCGAGCATCGGATTCGCCTTCCGGCGCTCGATGCCGATGAAGAATGCGAGAAGAATGATGGCCGCGGCGCTCAGCGACAGCGTCGGCAATGAGGTCCATCCCCACGCGTGGCCCAGATTGAGCGCGATGAGGAGGACGACGAGCCCCGCGGCGAAAACAGTCGCGCCCGTGTAATCGAACGGCTCGCCGGTGGCCTCGGGGCGATCGTCGTCGATCACTCGGAGGGCGAGAAGGATCCCGATCGCGCCAACCGGGATGTTGATGAAGAAGACCGAGCGCCATCCGAACGACTGCGCCAGCCATCCGCCGAGGGACGGGCCCGCGGTGAGGCCGAGGTACGTGAACGTCCCCTGCGCGCCGAGGGCTCGCCCGCGTTGCGCGGCGGGGAAGCTCATCGTCAGGATTGCAGGCGCGTTGGCGAACAGCATCGCCGCGCCGATGCCTTGCAGTCCGCGCATGGCGATCAACATGACGGCCGTTGGCGCGATGCCGCAGAGCGCCGAACCGAGGACGAAAAGGACGAAGCCGCCGACATACATCCGCTTGTGTCCGCGCGCATCGCCGGCGCGCCCCACGCCGAGGAGCAGCGCACTGATGGCGAGAAGGTAAACCGTCGCCACCCACTCGATGCCAGCGACGGTGGTGTGCAAATCGCGCCGCATGACCGGCAAAACGGTATTGACCACGCTGCCATCGAGCGCCGACATGAACGTGCTCACACCGATCGCGGTGAGAACGTACCAGCGGCGATCGGAGGGAGTGGATTCGGCAAGCACGGCGAGATGGTAGCAGCCGGCGTCACCTGTCACCGTTCGGTCACTGTCCCCCGCAACCCGAAAGTGATATCAGAACCCGACTGCTTCGCCGATAAGGACTCTAATCCATGCGCATCTTCCGAACGATCTGCTTGCTCCTCGCCGGGGCCACTACCGCACTGGCCCAGGAGAATCTCACGCGGCTCCTCCGTCAGCCCGACATCCATGGCAACTCGATCGTCTTCTCGTACGCCGCCGATCTCTGGGTGGTCGACGCGAAGGGTGGCGACGCGCGGCGGCTGACCTCGGATGATGGCCTGGAGTACTACCCGAAGTTCTCGCCCGACGGCCGGACCATCGCCTTCACCGGCGAGTACAGCGGAACGCGGCAGGTGTTCACGATTCCGATCGACGGCGGCACGCCGAGGCAGCTCACGTTCTACAACGACGTCGGACCGATTCCTCCGCGCGGCGGCTTCGACAATCGCGTCCTCGGATGGACGCCCGACGGCAAACAGATCGTTTTCAACCCGCATCGCCTTCCGTGGAGCGATCGCATGCCGCGGCACTATGCGATCCCGGCCGCGGGCGGAATGGAGACCCCGCTGCCGATGCCCGAGGGAAGCGCGGGCATGTACTCGCCCGACGGCACGAAGTTCGTCTACACCCCGATCGAGCGCGAGTTCCGGACCTGGAAACGCTATCGCGGCGGACGCGCCCAGGACGTCTGGATCTACGACCTCAAGGCAAATACCGCGGAGCGGATCACTGACAACCCGGCCACGGACAACCAGCCGCTCTGGGTCGGCGACAACAGCATCTACTTCACGTCCGATCGCGAAGGCGGCAAGCTCAACCTCTGGCTCTACGACCTCAAAACGAAGCAGACCCGCAAAGTCACGAACCATACCGACTACGACGTCCTCTGGCCGTCGACCGACCGCAAGCAGATCGTCTACGAATGCGGCGGCTACATCTGGCGCTACGACCCGGCGACCGACAAGAGCGAGCGCGTCCCCATCCACGTCTACGGCGACTTCCGCGGAGCGATGCCGCGGTTCCAGAACGTGCGCGGCAATCTCGAGAGCTTCTCGATCTCGCCGGCCGGCGTGCGCGCGGTCGTGGCCGCACGCGGAGAGATCTTCACCATTCCTCAGAAGAACGGCGAGATCAGGAATCTGACCAAGACGCCAGGCATTCGCGAGCTCGATCCCGCCTGGTCCCCCGACGGCAAATGGATCGCGTATCTCTCCGAGAAGAGCGGCGATGAGTACGAGATCTACGTCCGCCCGGCCGACGGCACTGGTGAGGAGCGCCAGGTCACGAGCGGCGGGAAGTCGTGGAAGCTCCCGCCATTGTGGTCGCCCGACAGCAAGAAGATCGCGTTCGGCGACAAGAGCCACATGCTGCACATCGTCGACGTCGCCAGCGGCAAAGTTACGGACATCGACAGGGGCGAGTACGGGGACATCAACACCTACAACTGGTCGCCCGACAGCAAGTGGGTCGCGTACACGAAGACCGGAGAGAATCGGTTCTCGACGATCTGGGTCTACTCCGTGCCCGACGACAAGAAGTTACAGCTCACAAGCGGGCTGACCGACGACAACGAGCCGGTGTTCGATCCGAAGGGACGCTATCTCTACTTCACCTCGAACCGCGATTTCAATCTGACGTTCAGCGCGTTCGAGTTCAACTACGTCTACACCGATCCGACCCGCGTCTATGTGGCCGTTCTTTCGGCGGACGGCCCGGCGCTTTTCCTCCCACAGAGCGACGAGGAGAAGGTCGCCGCGGAGAAGGATGCGGCAAAGAGCGAAACGAAGGCTGATACAAAGGCTGACACAAAGGCCGAAGGCACGAAATCCGAAGGCACGGCGAAGAGCGGCGAGAAGAAGCCTGCGGCCGTGACCGTGAAAATTGACGCCGCCGGATTCGAGTCGCGCGTGCGGGCGATCCCCGGCGCCTCCGACAATTACCGCTCACTTGCGGCCGTGGCGAACGGGGTGCTTTATCTCTCGGGGACACAGGGCAAGACGGCACTCAAGCACTACAACATCGACGACAAGAAGGAAGAAGTCATCCTCGAAGGCATTCGTGCTTACGACCTCTCGGCGAATGGCGAGAAGATCGCCTATCGCGCGGGCAACGAGCTCGGCATCGTCGCGGTGAAACCGGGCCAGAAAACGGGCGGCGACTCCGCGCTGCCGCTCGACAAACTGGAGATGAAGATCGATCCTCGTGCGGAGTGGGCGCAGGAGTTCAACGACGCCTGGCGCATTCTTCGCGACTGGTTCTACGACCCGAAGATGCACGGTCTGGACTGGAACGCGATGCGCACGCGGTACGGCCAGCTCGTCCCGTTCATCGCTCACCGCGCCGATCTGGACTACATCCTCGGCGAGCTCGGCGGCGAGATCAACGCCGGCCACGTCTATGTCGGCACTGCGGACGGCTGGCAGGTCAAGCGCGTCGACACAGGGCTCCTGGGCGCCGAGATCGTTGCCGATCCGTCGGGATACTTCCGCGTCGCACACATCTTCCCGGGCGAGAACTGGCACGATGCCTTCCGCTCGCCGCTGACCGAGCCGGGCATCAAGGTCCATGAGGGCGACTACATCCTCGCGGTCGACGGTACGAGCACGAAGGGCGTGGATAATTTCTATCGCCTGCTCGAGAACAAGGTCAATCGCGCGGTGACGCTGCTGGTGAATGCGAAAGCGGAGACCGCAGGCGCGCATGAGGAGCGCGTCCGACCGGTCGCAAAGGAGACGAACCTCCGCTATCTCGATTGGGTGAAGTCGCGGCGCGAATACGTCGATAAGGCCTCAGGCGGCCGCATCGGCTACATCCACATGCCCGATACCGCGACAGACGGGAACCGCGAATTGTTCAAGTACTTCTATCCCCAGGCCAGCAAGGACGCGCTGATCATCGACGATCGCTACAATGGCGGCGGCTTTATCCCGGACCGCATGAT